>DATCTB010000490.1:0-30157 GCA_036568185.1 Bacteroidales bacterium
TCGCCCCAATACCCAATATAAGACCATGGATCATCTGGGTCAGGGCTTTCCCAATCAATGCCATTGCGCATAATTCGGTAAGGGTTGTAACCATCAGCTGTGCTTGCATTCACAAATTTGCTGATGATATTTTCGATAAAATCAGGATACGAAAGACATAGCGCCTCCCAATTCTGAAAGATATCGCGCCAATTACCCTGGAAATCTAACTTCGGGCTACCATCATGATTTTTATTTTCTATCGAGAATTGGTTCCAGGGACGGCTTGGGTCTCCATGCCTGCGGCTAAAAGTTAATGGCAAATATTCATAGCAAATTCGTGTAAAATATGAATTGCCGATTTTTTCTGCTTGCTGAATTAATTCTGTATTAGAAACTTTCTTTGGTAACGAATTAAGAATTGATGCGAACTTTTTGCTGATTTTTTTATTTGCAAGATTTACAAATTCTATAAAATCATTTGCGTCAATCGAATAGTTGTTAACATAAATACCCCCGCGCATCACATTAAACAGGGTGTTGGAATAATGTCGTGCAGAGCAAAGCTCTTCGTTACTGTGTTGCAGCCCGTCAGCAGCAGCAGCAATTTTTATAAGCCGAGCAGTTCCTTTTTTGACGTCATCTTCAACCACTGTTATCAATGATTTATTTCCTTGAAGTAACCTATTCAGGTTGGCTGCATCAGTTGTATTTTGGTTTACTTCAGCTACAATAATCCATTCCTGGGGTCGACGTGGTTTGAGCTTAAAACTGGTATTTATAAAATATGCCCCTCTTGTTGCTCTAATATCGATTTCGGTTTGAACGGCCTGCCCATTTTTAAAATTTTCGATTTGCCGCATTGAAAGCAGGATCTTTTTCCTGGAGAGGCCGGCTGACCAAACTGTAGTTGCATTTAATGATTCACTTGGTTCTGCACGATCAACAGGGATTGAACTGAGCGTGAAAACGCCAAGTCCGGTATCTTCAATTAGCTCATTTTTTTTATACCCATCAAGCAGGTTACTGTATTCATTTTGAAAGTTGTAATCAAGTCCGGCAGGCAGAATATTATTTATTCCGTCTAACACTTCAACGCTAATTTCTTCTGGATTCAGATTTGTTACAATTGATTTTTTTACAAATCCATATTGTTCGCTAAAATTCCAGCCATATTGGAAACCAAATCCTAATTCGGCGTTTATCTCTTCAAAAATGATTTTGTTTCCATAAATACTTTTGTAGAGGTTTCTTTCAATTTTGTAAACATTGGCCAACTCTTTCGAAAAAGGTTCCCACAAAAAAGTCTTTCCTGATTTTTCAACCAGGATTGTGGTTTTGCTTCCAGTTATGTTGTAGTAATCGTTTATTTTATCATCGGTATAATATGGAAACAATGCGTTGTTCTTGTCCTTTCTTCCAGCAGAAAGTGAGCCATTGCTTGAGATGAACATCCAATGATCAGAGTCGCTGACAATGGTCATAAAAAAGTCAGGCATTAGGTGATAGTTTTTGATTTTGTAAAACTTTTCATTCTGAATATTTACAAAATCTCCTTCAACCTTGGCTTTGCCGGACTTAAGGAGTGCGTCACCCAAAAATATATTCTTCTTTTTCATGTTAAATAATTAATACCAAAAAATGAATCTGATTCAGGGTACTTTTTAATATTATTCAATTCTGCAGATTGATTTCGCCACGAGCGAAGGCTGGCTAACAGTCCAACCCGGTTCAATTGTTTTAATTCTTTTTAATTCAACTTCTGATAAATCCTTACATAATCTACCTCCATAGTCTGTGGAAATACTGATTCGTCTATCCCTTGAAGACTTCCCCAGGCTCCGCCGACAGCGAGGTTTAAAATGAGATAAAAAGGTTTATCATACGGCCATTTCGACTCTCCAAGGCCTTCATTTTGGTATTCAAAAAAAAGGCTGTCGTTAACATATGCTTTCAATACTTCTGGGGTCCAATCTAAACTATAGGAGTGAAATTCCTGGTTAACCTCAGGGACAGAAATGATGGCTGTTTGTTGTGTTTGCTTTTGCCATTGGTAATCTTTTGAATGAGCTGAAGCATGGATTACGCCCAAATCATGTCCAACATGTTCCATGATATCTATTTCTCCAACATCAGGCCAGTTGCCATCACTATAAGACCATCCTCCGGGCATCATCCAGATGGCTGACCAGGTTCCTCGGCCATCAGGCAATTTGGCATTTACTTCAATTTTTCCATATTTCCAATCGGCTTTTGAAATCAACCTTGCTGAGCTATATTCTTTGTTTCCAATGTTCTCCTTATAAGCGACGATATATAATTTCCCATTCTTTACATAAGCATTTTTTTCAATAGCTTCCGTGTAATATTGCGCTTCATTATTTCCCCATCCATCTTCGTTGCCTTCCGTGTCATATTTCCACTTTGCGGAATCAGGCAATCCATTGTAATCGAATTCATCAGACCAGACTAATTTATATGCATCTTTACCAGGAGTGATCACTTTTTTATCAGAACCTCTGTTGCTGAATGTATCACAACTAGTGGCCAGTAAAAAGGAAATCATACTGATGAAAATGTATTTCATGGCTTCAATGAGTTCGTTACTTTAGTTACTAAAAACTGACTGCTGATTGAATTAATCCTGATATACACGCACCCAATCAACTACTAATGTTTGCGGGAATTCAGTAGTTCCATCAGGTGGGCCAGGCCAGTTTCCACCTACAGCCAGGTTCATAATGATGAAGAAGTTGTTTTGGAATTCACTCAACGCAACAGGAGTAATATCTGACGAGAAAAACTGGACATTATCTACATAAGCCCTTATTTGTTGATTATCCCAAACTACTGAAAAAATATGAAATTCATCTGCGAAAATCCCTGATGACAAGGTATAGCTCTCGCCATAATCAGCATTTTCCCCGTTGTTGTCCCAATGAAGTGTAGAGTAAACAGTTTTATCCCCATTAACACCACCAACCATTTCCATAATATCTATTTCGCCACATGCAGGCCAGCCAACGGAACCAAAATTGGCTCCGAGCATCCAAAATGCCGGCCACATTCCTTGTCCATAAGGCAATTTCATTTTGGCTTCAATTCTTCCGTATTTAAAATCAAATTTATTTTGCGTTGTGATTCGTGCTGATGTATAATTATACCCGCTAACAGTTTCTTCCCTTGCAGTTATTGTCAGAACACCATTATCAACCATGGCGTTACTTTCACTATCTGTATAATATTGGAGCTCATTGTTGCCCCAACCGCCACCTCCGGTCTCCATATTCCATTTCGCAGGATCAGGAAGTCCGGTATAATTAAATTCATCAGACCAGATGAGTGTTGGGTCATAATCAGGGTCATCTTGTGTGATGCTTACCATTTGGGTATCGGAAAAATCCAGATCACCCTTTGATACTATAAGTTCTATCTTGTAATCACCTGCAAAGGGAAAATATGCTTCATGAATTTTTTGATTCTCAACTTCTAAATTTCGGTATTTCCATTTGAATGAATCGTATTGGCCTGTTGAAGTATTTGTTAAAATGACAATATTTGGATTATCAGGGTCTATTTCAGCAGTAAATGAAACAGATACACTTAAGTCATTTTGGGCAATATTGATGGTTTGAGTCTGCGTTTCATTCTCCCCGTAATAGTTAGTTAATCGCAATGAAACATCGTATGTTCCAGCCAAAGGATAATAAATTGTAAAACTTTCTTTTTGGTCAGTAGTTGTTTCTGTAATACCATTACCAAAATCCCATGTCATGAAATAATACTCTCCTGATGAAGTATTCACAAATTTTACATGATTGTCATCGATAAATGAATAGCTGAAACCGGGGGTAAATTCAGGGGCTTCATTTTTATTGCATCCTGATTGGACAAATAAAAAAGACATGATTAGGATTACCAGTAAATAGTTATAATTTCTTCTGGCTTTAATATTATTTTTCTGTTTCATATTCTTGTTTTTTGCACCCTGAGATGCTTTGTAAATAATTTCTAAAAAATAAAAAACGCTGAAATAAGGGTTAAAATAACCCCTATTTGCAGCGTTTAATAACTAATTAATATCAACCATATTCATAAACTAAACTTTATTTTAAGGCACTGGTTTCACATTTGTAAAAGTATGATACCATGCAAAAAGTGGTTCATTGGCCTGAACCATGCGTACTTTTAAGAGGTTATCAGTAACCTCAATAATTTCATATTCGCTTGAACCAGCATAAAAACCCATAAATCCACCATCTGAGAAATTGATGGTTGTGCCCCTGTATCCACCATCTATTGTGGCAATTGAAGAAGACGGGCTAAAGTTTGCATTTTTAATACCTGCAATATCAAATGGGTAGCTGCCTTCCGCGCCTAAACCAAATTCTTCGGCATAAATTCCCTGTATAAATGCTTCACCGCTAGGGTTTTTTTGTTCGAATTTCATGTTTCCATTATCATTGGTGAAGACTAGCTCACACTGATAGAGTGTAGATTCTATTTTCTCCCATGGAGCTGCCTGATACCATGCCGGCCATGTCCATGAACCTGGCTCATAATCATAATTATTAGGCCCTAAACCGAGATGTCCGGTTTGATCAGCTGCCCAGTACCATGATTTTGATGTTCCACCTGTTAAAAACAGGAATGCTTCTTCATCGGAAAAACTACTGTATACTTCGATTTGTGCAGATTTGCTTGAGGAAATTCCACCTGTTCCAACTGCAAACACGGTTACGGTGAACGCATTTAGGCCATTTACCGAAAACACGTGAGTTGTAGTACCATCAGCAGCTATCTGGTTATCTTTTCCATCTCCAAATTCGAAATTGAATGTGATGGCATTATCTGCCGTTGCGGTAAAATTTACCTGGCCACTGCCGTCTCCATTTGGATTTGCTTCATCAGCACCAACTATTTCATAAGATAGCGTTACGTTAGTGGGTGAAATTAATGCACCCATTTCGTAGTTATCTTTCTGGCAACCAGTAGTTGCTGTTAGCATTCCAATAGAAATAATTAAAATATATTTTATACTTTTCATCATCTATATAATTTTTAATTTTTAACAAGTATAAATCTCCACCATCCGCCTCCTATATCAATATCAAGTGTCATTTCTGAATTGTCATCCGAGAGCGTTATTAGATAGGTAATTGAAGGTGGAGCATCATCCGGTGTTGTAAGCTCACCTCCATTATATGCTTTTGGAATACCAAGATAAGAACCTGTTCCATTAAGTGTTACAGTACCTGCACCTTCATCAAAGGAATAAGTGGCCGGTATGGAACCGTCATGAGGCGCAACCGGTGTTCCGCAGGCATCGCTGCCACCCTGCCATCCTTCAATCCATGATTCGCTTTCCAGCACATTGCTGAATGAACCATCGGCACCAAAAACATAAAGATCATCATAGAAACAATCTCTTAACAAAACACCGGCTTCGTCTATTGACCACCATGAAATATCTCCAAGTGCAGGGCCTACTCCAAGCGATCCAGCGATTGGAGCTACTTGCCATGTCCCTTCTAAAGGGGAAGGAGCAACAGCACCATCTCTAACCAGTATAAATCTCCACCATCCGCCGCCAATATTAATATCAACGGTCATTTCGGAATCGTCGTCAGAAAATGTTATAAGATATGTAATGGAAGGTGGAGCATCATCTGGTGTTGTTAGTTCACCCCCGTTATATGCTTTTGGAATACCAAGATAAGAACCTGTTCCATTAAGTGTTACAGTACCTGCACTTGCATCGTAGGTATAAGTAGCAGGATTAGATCCATCATGGGGTGCAACAGGTGTTCCGCAGGCATCGCTGCCACCTTGCCATCCTTCTATCCATGTTTCAGCTTCCAATACATTCGTAAACGAACCATCGGCACCAAACACATAGCGATCATCAAAATAACAATCCCTTAGTATGACACCGGCCTCGTCTATCGACCACCATGAAATGTCACCTTGTGCCGGACCTACGCCAAGTGAACCTGCAACCGGTGCTACTTTCCATGTTCCTGCTATTCCCGGGCTAGCTGAACCTGTAACTTGTTTTATATCATCAAAATAGTAAACTGAGCCATCGCCAGGATTACCAAAATCGAAGAATATTACTATTTTCTGATAGGTATTATTCACATCAATTGCGGAGAAATTAAAAGTCAACTCCTCCCATTCATTACTTACAGTTGTTAATGCGTCAACTTCCATTGCTATGTCGCTATTGTCAAGGTTTTCCACCTTTAACTTAACTGTTGCACCTGATTTAGGTGACCAGGTTTTTACTTTAAAAACTTTTTTAGCTGAGAAATCAATAGGATTTCCAAGGGTTAAAAAGCTACCTCCCCAAACTTCAGCACCAGTAGGTTTGACAGATTGGGCAACTCTTGAACTTTGGTTAATTCCCGAGATATCAGGATTGTCAATAACCGAAGAAGTTACGCTTCCGAAATCGGTGAACGCGTAATTTACTGTGAATGATTCAAAAGTTATTGGCAATAGAACTGGATCGGAAGCCGCTGTGATAGTGATTGTTTCACTGTATTCGGTTGTTTCTGCTCCGGCACTTTTTGCCACAACTTTTATTACATAATCGCCTGCTTCAGCATAAGTGTGCTGGACAACTTCGTCAGGTAAAGCATGCGCAGGTTCTTCATCAGGAACATCACCAAAATAAATATCCATTATTGTAGCATAATCAGCATATGCAGAAACGGAAATGATTTTAGGATTTGTAGCATCTTGTTCAATAGTAACAACAAGGTTTTCAGGTGCTTTGAAAGTGATATTAATGTCTTTGTCAACCGAAGCTGTAAGCCCTGTAATACCTACAGCAGTTATGCCAACGGTATAGACTCCTTCAGTGTAAACATGTGTAATACTTTCGTTTAAACCATAAACAGTGGGTGTTTCATCCAGAACATCGCCAAAAGTGATTTTATACTGTGTTACTCCTTCTGCTGTTGGATAAATTGTAACAAGCCCTGAATTATCCTGTGTAACATCAAAGGTTGCATTCACATTGGCAGGGGCGCTTACATTGTCCAATTCACTCAGATTATCTACATTCTTATTGCAAGAAATTGCAAATAATAGGATGAACAGAAATACGCTTATTTTTTTCAATTGATTCATCTTTAATTATATTTTGGATTAATAATTAGGATTTTGAGTCCAGTTTCCGGCAGAAAAATCAATTTCTTCCAATGGTACCGGAAAAACTTCATTTTTACCTGCAACAAATCCATCAATTTGGTTAGCTGCTCTGCCAGTCCTCACCAGGTCAAAGAAATGAATTCCTTCACCCATCAATTCAACCCTACGTTCATGATAAATTGCATCGGTAAGTGCAGCGCCTGTTAAAGTAACATCATGATTTGAATCTCCAAACGCTCTTCTTCTTACTTCGTTAAGATATTCCTGGGCTTTTGCATCTGAGATTCCTCCAACATTATACGCTTCAGCAGCCATCAGTAAAACATCAGAATACCTGATAGCCCTGTAATTATTTGGATTTGTCAAGTTCAAATCATTTTGCGCATTAGGACCTCTCTTACGTGGAATATACTTTCTGTTGAAATATCCTGTGTGCTCGTTACCAGTAGTATATTCTGCACCAGTAGTGTCAGCCCAGGTAACAATATCCAGGATAGTTACATTTTTGCGCTGATCGCCAGCTTCAAATTGATCAACTGCTTCCTGAACAGGGACGTTGAAGCTAAAACCAGGCGAAAATAAGGGGCCTGTATAACCTCTAACACCGCTAAAGCCAACTGCTACATTTCCTTCGCTACATTGCAGGCAGCCAAATCCGGCACCTTCAGCTTCAGAATACTGTACTTCGAAAACAGAGCCTGGCCCGTTCTCACCTTCCTGTTCAAAAATTGAGTTGTAATCTGAAACCAGGTAATAAGAGCCAGAGCTTATTACCTCATCAAGAGCATTTGCAGCTTCTGCATATTTTTTCTGGTATAAATAAGCTTTTCCCAGCAAAGCCAACGCAGCTCCTCTTGTTGCTCTGCCAGCTTCGGTTTGTGTTTCGGGCAATAATTCAGCGGCAAGGATTAAATCTTGTTCTATAAATGCATAAACCTCAGGTACCGAATATCTTGGAATTGTTTTTTCGTCACCCAGCTGAAATCTTTCATTATTTTTAATCGGAATCGGGCCAAACCATTTTACTAGTTCAAAGTTGTAATAAGCACGCAGGAACCTTACTTCACCAATCATTTGGTCTTTTCCTTCGAAATCTATTTTATCCCTGAATTCCATAAAATAGTTAGTGCGCTGTACACCGGCAAACATCCAGTTCCAAATATCACTGAGGTTACTGTTTGTAGGTGTTTGTGTCATATCATCAACTTGTTGCCACCCGATTACATCCGTAGGGCTTTCGCCGCCACATAATGTATTGTTTGAAGCAATTTCGCCAAGTATTACATTTTGGTAACTTGACTGCAACATATCGTAAGATGCAACAAGCGCCATATAATAATCAGATTCTGAGTTGAAATAATTTTCCGAGTCAATAGAATACTCCGGGGAAAGTTCGGTAAAGTTGCTGCAGGAAAATGTAAACAGTAAAACTGTAATAAATACTGCAATTTTCGATTTTTGTAACATATCTTTTTTCATTTTTCTTTTCATTAAAGTTTTAAGGTAAATCCTAACCAATATACCCTGGCAGCAGGGTAAAACCCTGAATCAAAGCCAGAACCGATGGGTGCACCACTTGAGGCTGCCGGATCAAATCCCATATAATTAGTGAATGTGTAGAGGTTGTTAATTGCAAAGTAGAATCTAAGCTCTTTAACCTTTGATTTCATTACATGTTCAGGAATGGTATATCCCAAAGAAACCCTTTGAAGCCTCAGATAGGAACCATCTTCAACGTAATAATCTGAAAACACATTATTCGCTGTTGCAGCTGTAGTAAGCCTGGGCACCGTATTGCTTGTTCCTGGACCGGTCCATCTGTCAAGCGTGTACGACATACGGTTTACGTTTGGCTGCACTCTTTCATAATTTCTGACAATATCATTACCGATACTGGTAATTGTATAGAGTAAAAAATCAAACCCTTTATAGTTTAAGGTAACATTCAAACCCATATAAAATTCTGGAATTGGGTCTCCAATATACGTTCTGTCATCTGAATTGAGAACACCATCACCGTTTACATCAACAAACCTGATGTCGCCCGGGCTGGCAGGTGCACCCAATGCAGATTGCGATGGGTGGGCATCCACTTCTTCCTGAGTTTGGAAAATTCCGTCAGTTTTGTATCCATAAAAATAACCTATCGGGAATCCAACCTCCATGCGGGCTGGCAATGGCTGGCCAACTCCAAAACTACCACCTTCAATGTAACCGGTACCATTATCTACCGCGAGCACTTCATTGTCGATGAAAGTAAAATTGTAATTAATGCCATAAGTTAACTTATCCGGATCGCCTCCGCGAAAACCAATTGCAAACTCAAAGCCTTGATTTCTGACCGTCCCCGCATTAATAGTTGGGCCACTTGCTCCGGGCGCCGAGGTACCGAGAATACCCGAAACAGGCACACTGCTTATTAATAGGTCATTGGTTGTTTTCATAAAATAATCTGACGTGATGTCCAGCCTGTTTCCAAAGAATGAAAGATCAAAACCAACATCAAATTGCTCAGACTGTTCCCACCTGATTCCAGGATTGGGTAATTTGCCAATAGCGGTTCCGCTGGTGAGTGTTCCATTCAGAACATACATGGCCTCACCATTAAGCAAAGAAATATATCCATAATCAGGAATTTTATCAGAACCCAGGTAACCGTAGCTCATCCTAATCTTGATCAAATCTACTTTTTCGGCATTTGCCATGAAATTTTCCTTTGAAATAATCCATCCTGCTGTAGCTGAAGGGAAATATGCTGCTGCATTGTCGGGGCCAAATTTTGTAGAGGCATCCCTTCTAAACATAGCTGACACCAAATATTTTCCCTGGTAATCATATTGTGCTCTGATAAAATAAGACAACCTGCGCTGTTCATAAACCCATGAACCGGCTGTCTTTGACTCGCTCAGACCATTGGCCAGGCTGATATCTGCGTATTCCCATGAATTATTAGGAATGTCGTAGCCTGTTCCGTTTAAGTTATTGCCCCAAGTTTGGTAAATTGTAGTTCCAAGGGTTCCTGTTAAATGATGAGCTTTATTCCAGGTGTTGTCATAGCCAACAAAAAAGTCAGCTGTATAATCATTATAATTATCCTTGCTTTGATAAACACTGCTCCTGGTTACATCAAAAACTTTCCCGCCATAATCAACTATCATAGAAAAAGATTTGTAGTTGGTATTGGCAGTATTGAAACCAGCACGGGCTGTTGCGCTCCAGTGTTTTGCGAAACTGGCAGTTAAACCAAGGTTACCGTTCCACTTGCTCAAATTATAATCATTATAGGTATTCGCAAGTTGTTGAAGCGGATTGATAATTTCAATACCCAGGTTTTGGGGTGCAAGAAAATAATCTCCGTTTTGGTCATATATTGGAACCGTGGACGGTATATTTACCGCGTTAAACAACACTGAACCCAGACCAAAATCATTGAATGTAGTACGATCCAAATAGGTGTACATTATAGAAGAGTTAAATTTGAGCCATTTGGTAAAGTCAGCTCCCATACTTAAGTTTACATTGGTCCTGCCATATTCGGAATTGTCACCTCCAATAATCCCCTGTTGTCTAACATCAGAAATGCCAAACGAATAACTCATTTTTTCAGATCCGCCGGAAATACTAAAATTATTATCAAAAATAGGAGCTGTTGAAAATAACTCATCCTGCCAGTCGGTTCCTTCTCCCAGGTTTGAAACATCGGGATAAGGAAGTTCCTGTCCATTTGCGGCATAGCTTTCATTTAATAAAATGGCATATTCGGTTGAATTAAGCACCGGCAAGGTTCTGGTAGTTTGCTGCAAACCAAAGTTGCTGTTGAAACTAACAGTGGTGGGTGTATTTCTTTTACCTGTTTTTGTTGTAATAAGAATGATACCATTTGCACCTACAGTTCCATAAATAGCTGCCTGAGCATCCTTCAAAACAGTAATGGTTTCAATATCATTGGGATTCAAAGTATTCAAATCGCCCTGATATCCGTCAATAATAACAACTGGGGAAGCATCTCCATTGGTTGAAATACCCCTGATGCGAATGTCCAACCCGGCACCAGGTGAACCTGATTGCTCGGTAACCTGCACACCCGTCATGGTTCCTTGTAGTGCTTGCTCTACTTTGACAGGTTTTAGGTTGTTAATTGTTTTCGTGTCAACGGTAGAAACGGCTCCTGTTAAATCTATTTTTTTAACAGTTCCATAACCAATAACAACAACTTCGTCTAATTGAGAAACATCAGATTTCATTTGAATGTTGATGACACTTTGGTCTCCAACAACCACCTCAATCGTTTGCATACCAATAAAAGAAAAAACGACTACTGAAGTTGGTGAAACATTTTGCAACTGGTATTTTCCATCAATATCAGTCACAGTACCTGTTGTAGTACCTTTTACCAAAACTGTAACACCGGGAATAGATAACTTATCATCAGCAGACGTAACAACTCCTGATATCGTTTTATCCTGGGCAATCATGGCGATAGGTATGAAAAACAGTAAAAAAATAAAAAACGAATAAACTTTTTTCATAATGGGTATTTTGTGTGTAAACAATTTTTTTAGAAACCTTTTGGATTGCAACTTGCGTGCCGTTTAAATTTTACCAAAAATAAGAACTGATAAAGGTGAAAGTCAATATTTTATGCACATCAAAAATACTTCAATAGTCATGCATTACTACATCATTACTACGTCAAATAAAATCTATATAACTGAATACCAGGTTTATAAATTTTAATTTTTTACCTGCTCACTTGCAGTAAATAATAAACTCGGAATGAAGAAGCTTAAAAGGAAATAATAAAGTCGGTTAAGTTGATGTCAGATGTTAAATTTAGTTTTTTTCTTAGTCTGTACCTGCTTATTTCAACACCACGAATGGAAATGTTCATCAGCGTGGCAATTTCTTTACTCGATATGTTCATGCGCAAATAGGCACATAATTTTAATTCCCGGGGAGATAAGGAAGGATATTCTGATTTAATGCTGTTTAAGAATTCTTCATGAACTTTTACAAATTGGGTTTCAAAAACTTTCCATTGGTTCTCATTTTCAATTTCTTTGTTAATTTTCCTCACTAAATGATGAGATTGATGTTTATGTCCTTCATCGTTTGATGATGCAGAAAGTTTTTTCAATTCATCACGCAAAGTCATCAGCATCTCATTTTTATGAAGTGTTTGCATAGTAGCGTTGGCCAGTTCTTTGTCTTTTTGTAACATCTCGGCGCGCAGTTTATCATTCCTCAGTTTAATAACTTCCTTTTCTGCAAGCAAAGCTTCGTTCAGCAATCGCCTTTCGCGTTCTTTATATAAGCGTTCTTGCTTTTCTTTTTCGCGGTTTTTCAAAACACCAATTCTATATTTAATTATTCTGAAAAATAATGCAAGAATTATTATAAAAACCAATGCATAAAACAAAAAAGCAACCCAGCTAAGATACCAAGGTGGCAAAATGGAAAATTCTAACTGGCAAACTTCAGACTCAACATCATAAATATTTCGGGCTTTTACTTTGAATAAATAATTTCCATGCCGGAGGTTAGTGAATTCTCTGTATTCACGTTTTTCCCAGCGTGTCCAATCTTCGTCATAACCTTCAAGAAAAGTTGAAAACAATAACTCATCAGCATTCTCAAAATCGTTGGCGGAATATGAAAATTGTAATCCATTGTAATCATAAGGAATCTTATCAGGAATGCTGGCTTTCTCCACTTTCTCTCCAAAATAAATAATTGAGTCGGCACCAGACAGTGTGACTTCTCTGATATAAGTGTTAAACTCGAATTGATAATTTTTTGGATACTTTGGTAGATAATGTGCAAACCCATTCTGGGTACCAAATAGTACGTTTTCGCTATTGATGGAATATACAAACTGGAAACCTTTTATAAACATATCATCAAGCTGCCTGAAGGGTATGACTAAATCAAAATAACTGCCGTCTTCTTGTTTTTTTAATACACCTGCTTTGCTGTTGGCAAAATACCAGATATTTTCCTCACCATCTTCATAAATTGCGGTTGGTTTACGGTTTTTGAATAAAGTATTTATTTCATCAGAATACTCTATTCTGTTTGTTTTACTATTAAACACATATATACCTTCGCTGGTTGTGAAAATCGGCTTTCCCCTGAATTCAAATACGTTGATGCCAAAATTGTTCGGAAAACCTTGTTCTGAATTATAAAATTTGACCATTATCGCGCTGTCAAGTTTTTCATCCAAACTAACTTTAAAAACGCCTTTGTAACCGTGACTAATCCATATCTCTTTGTCTAAGCCATTCTCAATGAACCGCGAAGATTCATCAAATCCTTTTATTTTATTCTGAAAAACCCAATTATCATTAATTCTTTTATAAGCCAATAAGCCGGAATAGGTTCCTTCAATTAATATGTCATCATAACCATTAAGTTTTAAAAAACTCCACCCGCCCGGCTCACTTGATATTCTCTTCGCTTGAAAGCCTCTAATCGAAAATGTGCCTGAATTATGACCGCACAACAGTTCACCATCCACAACCTGGAGTTTCCATACTTGCCCCTGTGTTTGTGGAATAAGTTGAAATTTATTATCAGAACCGTTTTGCAAATCAATCCAGGGCTTAGCAAAAACACCCTGGTTTGTACCAAGATAGAGTATTCCTTCGTACAGGACTGCCGCATAACCGGCGCTAATGCCTTCAGAATAGGAAAAGAATGAAAGCGGAGAATTAATTTCTATATAATCAATTCCATTATCGAGTCCAAGCCATAGATTTCCGTATTGATCAATGTTTAAACACAATACTGTATTGTTTTGCAAACCATTCTGACGATTGATTTGTTGAAGTATTACACCTGCAGTATCACATATTAACAACCCATTTTGTACTGTGCCAAAAGCATATTTTGTGGCGTTTATTTCAATGCAGCAAAAAGCCTGGTTATCAATTAAAAACTGGTTGGCTGAGTTCTTCCATGCCGTTAATGCTATTCCATTATATTCAAAAACTCCTTTTTCGGCAGTAATAATTATAAGGTTTTCCTTTTTTTGGAGAATATTAATAATGAGTTCTCCTTTTAGGCTTTCCGTTCCCGGAACTTTTACAAGATGATTTCTGTACAACTTAAACAGGCCGTCGCGCAAATCATTAACAAAAATTTCACCATTTACCGAAAACGAAAAATGAAATTTAGATGGGGCAGGAATGACATTAATAGTATCACCAGCATATATCATGAGTTGTTCATAAGACTGGAAAACAACCCCTTGCGACAAAATAAAAATTCTCCATACTTCATCAAAATCTCTGTAATCCACTGGAACCTTATCCTGCAATTGAACGTAATTAAGCTTACCATTAATGTCGTGTAAAAAGTAGCCAAACTCATTAAATGCTCCTACATATATCTTGCCTTCATCGCTCACTTTTACACTCCGCACACCTGAACCTGAATTGACCGGATAAGTTATCCAATTTTTTCCGTCAAATTCGAGCAAACCATCATTGTTGGCAAAATAAACTATACCCTTGTTACTGACATCTATCATCCACGATTGCATGCCGGCTTCATATTCCAAATTTGAGTAGTTTTTTATCTGGGGTTTACCAATGCCGTTTAAGTCTGCAAATCCTAAATTGCAATTTACTATTAGAAAGAAAATTAAAACATTTCTTAACGACATTTATCAGAGTTTTAAATACTGATTTTAAGAACTATTAAAACTAAATGATCTCCACAAAGTTAGAAATTAGAATCATTTATTTAAATTAGAAAATTATTTGGCCTAAACTTTTTTACTAAGGAAAAAGCATTAATTCATCCCTTGGCCTGCCAGCAATCAGAAAAGAACTGCAAAACTGGGCACCAATCTTTAACAAATAAATATAAACTCATTCTTTCTCCTTTTGTCTTTTTACTTTTGTCTTTCAAAGTTTTCCAATTGAGTAAATTGGTTTCAGCATGGAAATAACAAGCAATTGCAAACTAACTAAAACAAAAAAAACCCCGCAAAACTGCGGGGTTTCATTTTAAAATCAAGTGGTACCAGCCGGGATCGAACCAGCGACACATGGATTTTCAGTCCATTGCTCTACCTACTGAGCTATGGTACCTCGATTTTTCGGATTGCAAAAATAAACTTTTTTTTATACTCTCATAAAAATTCTTAAAAACTTCGGAGCTTCTCTCTTAGAAGCCTATTTTTGCTGACAACAAAGTAATGGTACCATATGCAATTGATTCTCGACATCGGAAACTCGTACGCTAAACTTGCTGTTTTCGATGGCCCCGAAATCATCGAAATGAAAGTTTCCGAAGATATTGTAAAAAGCAAGGTTGAAGATGTCTTAAATACTTATCCGAAAATAAATGCAGCAATTTTATCAGATGTTCGCGGAAAACCCCAATTAATTTCTGAATTTCTTAGTCAACGTGTTTACTTTATTGAGTTGAGCCACACAACCCCCGTCCCATTCAGTAACCTGTATCAATCTCCTGCAACTCTTGGCAAAGATAGAATTGCCTGTGTTGCCGCAGCCCTGAAGATGTTTCCCCTGCAAAATGTACTGGTGATTGATGCAGGAACTTGCATAACTTATGATTTGGTAAACAACAAAAGTGAGTACTTAGGCGGTGCAATCAGCCCTGGAATAAATATGCGCTTCAAAGCTTTGCACGATTTTACCGGAAAACTCCCGCTCATCAAAGCCACTAACGACAGCATACCTGAGTTGATTGGAAACAACACAAACAATTCAATTTATGCAGGTGTTCAAAAGGCCGTTTTGCTGGAGGTGGATGCCATGATAAATGAGTATCAGTCAAGGTTTCAGGGACTAAAAACTATCCTCAGTGGCGGCGACTATTTTTATTTTGATAAGAATTTAAAAAGTAACATATTTGCAACCCCAAATATTGTCATAAAGGGATTGAAGGAAATCCTTGATTTTAATGAAGATAGCAAAGTTTAATATTTTATTTATCCTGTTTTTTTGCAGCTTTGCAATAACTGCACAAAATTCAATCAATTCGCCATATAGCAGATTTGGTTTGGGAGTTCTACACGGAAGAAACGTGAACACCGTATCGATGGGCATGGGCGGAGTAGCTTATGCTATCAACGATCCAACCATGGTAAACCCTGCAAATCCTGCTTCATATGCAGCCTTTGATTCAACCTCATTTATTTTCGAAGCCAGCCTGATAGGCAATTTCGATAATATAAAAACCAATGTAGCCTCGGAAAAGTCTTCGTATATGACATTAAATTATGTGTTGTTGGGTTTTCCTGTTTCCAAGTGGTGGAAAACAAGCCTGGGTGTAATGCCTTATAGCAAAATTGGTTTTAATGTTAAAATAACTGCTGAAGTAGATAATTTTTCAAACGTAGTGAACGAATTAAATGGTGAAGGGGGCTTAAACCAGTTTTATTGGGGAAATGGTTTCAAAATTGGTAAAAACCTAAAGATTGGCTTTGATGCGACGTATGTTTTTGGCCAGGGAAGCCGCAGCAGCCTGGTTTATTATCCCGACTCGCTCTACATTCGATCAACAAAAGTTGAAAACAGCACCACCGGAAAGGATTTTATATTTGATTATGGCCTTCAGTACGATTTTCACCTGAACAATGACCGGCTGTTAAGAATTGGCCTTGTATATGCCAATACTTTTTACATGAAAGCCACACAAAGTTCAGTTGGGTACACCATGTTTGGCGGATACAGCGATTTTTCAGAAGATATTCAGGACACAATATTTTACATCCCTGAAGATGAAGGTTTAATCCTTATTCCACAACAAGCCGGAGTGGGGATTACTTTGCTTAAAAGCAACCGCTGGCTTGTTAGTGCTGACTTTGCCTGGCAGCAATGGAATAGTTTTGAAGCATTTGGCCAGAACGATTCGTTGACAGATGCCTGGAGAATAGCTGTTGGCGGGCAATACACACCTAAATTTACCAGTATTTCAAATTATTTCACAAAAGTTACCTATCGCGCTGGTTTTAGGTATGAGAATACTTATCTTTACCTCTTTGGAAAGCAAATTTCAGGTTATGGCATAAGTTTTGGACTTAGCTTACCGTTGAAAAATTCAAAATCAGGTATTGATATTGGATTTGAATTTGGAAAATTAGGAACAACAGAAAATAATTTATTGCAAACAAATTTTGTTAATTTTTCGCTTGGCATTTCTATCTTTGAAAGCTGGTTTAACAAAAGAAAATATAATTAGATAATTGATTAAAATTTAATAAAATGAAAAGTTTGGTTTTAACAATTTTACTTAGCCTTGGCTTGAGCCTGACGAACGCTACTGTTGGGCAAACTGGTAAAATGACAATCCCCACATCCGAATTTAAATATGGTAACGACAGCGTAAAATGCGTCGAAGATTTGTCGCTCTACCGCGAATCTTATAAGCAATGGAAAGCAAGTAATTACACAAGCCCATCAGTTGCCCATGCTTATAAATATTGGAAAATGGTATTTGCCAATTGCCCCAGCGCAAGCGAAAATATTTATGTTGATGGTGTCAAGATGCTTGATTATTATATCAGCAAAACCAACGATCCGAAACGGAAACAAATCCTAATTGATTCGATGATGCTGGTATATGATACCCGAATCGAACTTTTCCCATTGCATTATCAAACTGGCGAACCACAAAAAGGAGCCATTCTTGCCCGTAAAGGTGTTGACTTGTACCAGCTCGACCCTTCTGCATATCTGCAGGTTTATGATATCTTGAAAGAATCTATTGAACTTGACAAAGCACAAACTGCTGCCCCTGTGTATGTTTATTATTTCAGGGCTGCCACCAAAATGGCTCAAAAAGGTGAGTTAGATACCGCAACAGTAGTTGATAGTTATGACCAGATTACTGAATATATTGAAATTAACCTGAAAAATGCAAAAGCGGTAAATAATGAAGGTGAAATTGCTGTTTACGAAAGCATACAGGGAAACATTGAAAATACATTTGAACCTTTCGCCACTTGCCGCGACCTGGTAAAAATTTACAAGGTAAAGTTTGACAAAACACCTAACGACGTTGAGTTGCTTAAAAAAATAACAAAAATTCTTGACAAAAGAAGGTGCCAGGAAGAACCTTTGTATTTTGATGCAACGGTGAATTTGTACAAACTGGAACCCACACCTGAATCGGCATACCTTATCGGCAAACTCTATTTAAAGCAGCAAAGATATACTGAAGCAATTCCATACATGGAAAATGCAACCAAAATGGATGATCAGGAAAAAGTGGATGACGCTTATATTTTCCTGGCGCAAACTTACAAAGCTTTGAATAACTTACCCAAAGCCCGCTCTATGGCACTCAAAGCCATTGAAACTAACCCTAACTGGGGCGAACCTTATATGTTCATTGGCGATTTATATGCCATCAGTGCGAACGATTGTGGAGATAACGACCTCACCAAAAAAGTAGCTTACTGGGCAGCTGTTGACAAATATTATAAATCGAAACAAGTAGACCCTGAACTTACCGAAGAAGCTGATAAAAGAATTCGCACATACTCAGTTTATTTCCCGCCAACCGAAGTATTGTTCTTTTACAATTTGAACGAAGGCGATAGCTACACTGTTAACTGTTGGATAAACGAAAATACTACAGTAAGGGCAGCTAAATAGTTGTACTTTATTTCTTAAAAATGTATAAAAAACTGGCAAAAAGCATCCTTTGTATTTTCATACTAGGGATGCTTTTTTCATGTGAAAATTCTATAACAACCATAAAGGAAATAACCATGGAGGACACTTTGCCGGATCTAACTGCCTACAATATCGAATACGAACGCATTAGCGACCAGCACAGAAAAATATTACTCAAAAGCCCCTTTATTAGCAGGTACGAAGGCGAAAATCCTTATACCATCTTTCCCGATGGTTTTGAAATCACGTTTTATGATACTACGGGCAACGCAATTTCATTTATCAGTGCTAATTACGGAATCAATTTGCTGAATGAGAACATCATGCAGGCCCGCAACAATGTGGTTGTAATTAATTATGAAACAAACGAAACTTTAAATACAGAAAACCTGGTTTGGGATCAAAACAAAAAGGAAATTTATTCCAATACATTTGTTAAGCTTTCAAGCCCCGACAGGGTTATTTATGGTGACAGCATGCGAGCGGAAGAATCGTTTGCCAGTCGCGAAATATTCAATATCAGTGCCGAACTTGAGGTTGCCGATTCACTTTCCTATTGAGTTTATAAAATGTATCTGAAACTAGCAATCAGCAAAAATCAATTTCATCCTGAATTTTTTAGTTTATTTTTATTCTCTGATAAAAATAGAACTACTCCATGAGCACACTAGGCTTATTTATTATAATCACGCTTATACTTTCCGCTTTTTTTTCAGGAGTTGAAATTGCATTTGTCAGCTCAAACCGCCTGGTTCAGGAACTCGATTTAAAAAGAAAAATTTTACCGGCAAGGCTACTGGCCGATTTTTTCAACAACCCTTCACGTTTGATTGGAGCCCTGCTTTTGGGTAACAATATTGCCCTTGTTGTTTATGGAATTGCTTTTACAAAAATTTTGGAACCCTGGCTCGAAGGCATCCTCCCACCTTCACTCGCCGACGACGAGTTTATTCTTCTGCTGTTAATCACCATTATTTCAACCCTTGTCATTCTTATTTCTGCAGAGTTTATTCCAAAAGTATTATTCAGAATAAATCCGAACACAACGCTGAAGTTTTTTGCTGTTCCCATTTGGCTGTTTTTCTATCTTTTCTATCCAATTAACATGCTTTATATAGGTTTATCCGAATTGCTTCTGAAATATGTGTTTCGTTTCAAACTATCTTCAACCCAATATGAATTCAGTGCCATTGATTTGGAAGAATATGTAAAAGAATACCGCTCGAATGATGAAGAAGTTGAGGAAATAAACCAGGAAATACAGATGATTCAGAACGCGATGAGTTTTAAATTTGTGAAACTTCGCGAGTGTAAAATTCCGAGAACTGAAATAAAAGCTGTTGAAATTGATGATGATATAGATACTTTGCAATCTATGTTTACGAAATTCGGCATGTCGAAAATTATGGTTTATGAAGAAACCATTGATAACCTGATTGGTTATGTTCATGCTTCAGAATTGTTTGATAAACCTGAAACCATAAGGCAGGTGACTCGGAAAATAGAAGCATATCCCGAAACCATGACAGCCAACACATTGTTGAGCTATTTTATTCAAAACCGAAAAAATGTTGCCGTCGTTGTCGATGAGTTTGGTGGAACTTCAGGTATTGTAACCATGGAAGATATAATTGAAGAAATTTTTGGTGAAATACAGGATGAACACGACAAAGACCTTGCTGTTGAGCAGCAATTATCGGAAAAAGATTACCTTTTTTCAACACGGCTTGAAATTGATTATATCAATGAAAAATACAAATTAAATATTCCCGAATCGGAAGAATACGGAACTCTTGCAGGTTTTATTATTCACCACCATGAAAGTATTCCGCATATAAATGAAGAAATTCTTATCGAACCTTTTCTTTTTACAGTCACTAAATCGCATAAAAACAAGCTTGAAGAAGTCAAACTCCGGGTGATTGAGTGATAGAAGTGCTATTGCTTTTTTGATGAAAATCAACTAAATACCTTGATTTTACTAGTATTTCAAACCAAGATCCTCCCCCAGAATAATAATAGGATTTTTTTTTCATACTTCCATTTACATTTGTACATTTGCACCTCAATTTTTTTAAAAATAAATTAGAAAGAAATGGCTGCAATTGGAAGCATCAGAAAACATTCAACTTTTCTTGTAATTGTCATAGGTGTGGCATTGGCTGCATTCGTACTTGGAGATTTTACGAAAGGTTCATCGGGCCGGATAACTGATATTGGAGACGTTGAAGGTGAGAAAATATCAATTATGGAATTCAACCAGAAGGTTGATCAGAATATTGCCGGAACCAAGCAGCAACAGGGTAAAGAAAACCTGACTCAGGAAGAAATTTTCAGACTAAAAGACGAAACCTGGAAGCAAGTGGTTCGCGGCGTGTTAATGAATAAGGAATATGAGGAAATTGGCTTGTCAGTTTCTACTGAAGAATTGTTCGATTTGGTGCAGGGCCCAAATCCTCACCCATTGATGAAACAATATTTTGTTGACCCCAACACTGGCCAATACGACAGGAATTTGGTTATGAATTATCTGCAGAACCTGGACAAAATGGCTCCGGAAGCTAAGCAACAATGGATTCAACTTGAAGATTACATCAAGAATGACCAGATGAGAACCAAATTTAACGCATTGATGCAGAAGGGATATTACGTTCCATCACAACTTGCTGCCATGCATTACAGTGAAGAAAATGATGCTGCCAGCATTGAATATGTCAGCGTAAAGTATTCAACCCTTAGTGATAGCCTTGTGAAGGTGTCAGATGAGGACTATAAAAAGTATTACAATAAACATAAAGAAACATATGAGCAAAAAGCTCAGGTAGATATGGATTATGTAGCTTTTGAAGTGAAACCATCCATTAGCGATTTAGCAGCAGCCAGAAAAACCATTAATTCTGTTTATGAAGAATTTAAAACAACAAACAATATACTAAGGTTTGTGACTGTTAATTCTGACAATTCCTACGACAGCACATGGATAGTTGCGGGACAACTTCCGGTTCAGATTGATTCTTTGATGTTCAATAGCCCAGTAGGCACTGTTGCCAGACCTTACGTTGAAAACAATATATTTTATACAGCCCGTCTTGTTGATGTAGCTAGCCGGCCCGACTCTTTAAAAGCCAGCCATATTTTAATCAGTTATGCAGGTGCTTTCAGGGCGGACCCAAACATAACAAGGTTAAGAGTTGACGCACAGAAGCTTGCAGACAGTTTGTTGGCTGTTGCGATTAAATCACCAAAAAGTTTTGGAGAAATGGCAACAGAATTTTCAGATGACCCAAGTGCGCAGGCAAATGCGGGCGATTTAAATTGGTTTGCTGACGGAATGATGGTGTATGCATTTAATGAAGCTGTTGTAAATGGAAAAGTTGGCGATATTGTAATGACTGAAACACAATTTGGCATTCATATCATTCAGATTACTGGTAAAAAACCTGACGTGAAAAAGGTAAGGGTAGCCATTATTTCGCAGGAAGTAACCCCAAGCACCGAAACCATTCAGCAAACTTTTGCTTTAGCAAGTAAAATAGCTTCGGAATGTAAGACAAAGGAAGAATTTGATAATGCTATTGAAACGGATAAACTGAACAAAAGAAAAGCTGAAAAAATAGGACAGATGTCAGATTACATTCCTGGGCTAACCAATGCCAGGCAGATAATCCGCTGGGCTTTTGATGATAACACCGAAGTAAATAGGGTTTCAGAAGTTTTCGACCTGAATAATACATTTGTGGTTGCAGTAGTTACATCACGCACTGAAGACGGAATACCACCGCTTGATGCAGCTATGAAAATAAGAATTAATGCATTTGTTACCAACGAAGTAAAAGGAGAATACCTTAAAAAGGAAATAGAAGGAATGAACAACAACTTTGACCAGATAGTTACCAGGTTAAAAGGCGTTCAGGATGAAATGAGCCCTGTTATGTTCTCTACAAGAAATATCAAAGGATATGGTACTGAAAATGAAGTAATCGGAACCATTTTTGGCCATTCTGCCGGACAACAATTTGGCCCGGTGGCTGGGCAAGGTGCTGTATTTGTTGTAAAAGTCGTTAATATTAGCAAAGCCGACCCACCAACAAACTACTCACAAACTGTAAATTCGCTTGAATCTGCATTTAGAAGCAGAGTTGACCAGGATTTTCCTTATCGTGCCTTGGAGCAGATTTCAGAAATTGAAGATAACCGGATGATTTTTTATTAAACTTGAAAATCAAAAAATAAACACCAAAGCCTCTCTGAAAATTTCAGGGAGGCTTTTTTCTTCCCTCTCCTTTTCACCGCGTTTTACAATACATTCACCCGGTTCGCATCTTGTTTGATAAATACGAAAAGAAGAATGGTAAAGCCCCAAAGCGATGAACCGCCATAACTGAAAAAAGGGAGTGGAATTCCAACCACAGGTGCCAGGCCAATAGTCATTCCAACGTTAATGGCAAAGTGAAAGAATAAAATTGAAGCCACACCATAACCATAAATTCTGCTGAATTTCGACCGCTGTCGTTCGGCAAGTTTAATCAGCCGCAAGAGCAGGGCAACAAAAAGAGCAACAACAACCGTAACTCCCAAAAAACCCCATTCCTCACCAACAGTACAAAAAATAAAATCGGTGGTTTGTTCAGGAACAAAATTATACCGTGTGAGCATACCCTGCCGGAAACCTTTCCCGGTAAATCCCCCTGATCCAATAGCAATTTTCGATTGGTTTACGTTGTAACCGGCGCCCTGTTTATCTTCTTCAATGCCCAGCATTACGTTAATGCGCTTTTTCTGGTGAGGTTCAAGAACTTTTTCAAAAGCAAAATTTACACTGAGAACAAAAAGTACAGAAAACACGAAAAAGGCAAGTAAGGTTGGGTAATTCTTTCTTATTTTTTTAAAAAAGAAAAGTAAAAAAACTGCAATCGAAGTTAGTGCTATCAATATGCTGTACTCGCCGAACTTAAGTGTGAGCACAAACAAAGCAGCCATGGCACCTCCCAGAATAATAAAAATTCCGGACAAACCTTCACGGAAAAGTACCAGTACAAAAGCAACATAAACTATTGCAGACCCGGTATCGTTTTGTAACAAAATAAGTAAACTGGGAAGCAAAGCAATGGCAGCCGCACTAACTTTTGTCCGTAACTTCCGCATATCAATGTTTAGCATGCTTAGGTATTTGGCCAAAGCCAATGCAGTAGCAAATTTGGCGAACTCGGCAGGTTGAATTGCAAAACTTCCAATCTCGAACCAGGATGTACTTCCGGCAACTGTTTTTCCAAATACCAAAACCATAATTAAAACTGACAGCATGAAAATATAGATGATAAACGAAAAGGCTGAAAAGAATTTGGCATCAATTGCCAGGATAATAATGATGAGTAAAACAGCCAGTCCAATCCACATCAGTTGCCTGCCATACGATTGGGAAATATCAAAAATGCTTCGCACTTCTTCTGTGGACGAAGCGGCATAAATGCTAAGCCAGCCGGCAAAAACCAAAGCGCCATAAAGCAGGATGGTTAGCCAGTCAATATGAGCAAGTATGTTTTCCCTTCTTTCCAATGGTTTAAATATTTAGTCTTTCTTTTTAACTTTTACAGGGTTCTTTATCAAATCAACGCTGAGCATTCTTTCTTCCAAAGCAGTGCGTTTTGTTTTCCTGGTAAGGTATTTTTCCATCATCAAGCTGGCAATTGGTGCAGCCCATGTTGAGCCGAAACCAGAATTTTCCACAATAACCGCGATGGCAATTTTAGGATAATCCATTGGTGCAAAGGCAATAAAAATGGAATGGTCGGCGCCATGCGGGTTTTCGGCAGTTCCGGTTTTTCCGCATTGAACTATACTGTCCAATTTATAATATCGTGCTGTGCCGTGGCTTCCTTCAAACACGGTACGCATAGCTTCTCTTACTATATCGAAATTAACCGCATCAACCGTTGTATTCATTCGTGTTTTGAATTCCTCCGGATTGGTTCCTGTTAACTCAGTTTTAATCAAGAAATGAGGCGGGTAATAAAACCCCCTGTTCGCGATAATGGCAGTAAGGTTGGCCAGTTGAATAGGCGTTAGCAGGATTTCGCCCTGCCCAATACTAAGCGATCTGATTGTGTATGCATTCCATCTTCCATTATATACTTTGTCGTAATACCCAGGTGAGGGAATATTTCCACTTACTTCGAACGGAATGTCTGTATTGAATTTTTTTCCAAAACCAAAACTTAAAATATGTTCGTACCACTGTGCGTAACCATTTTTAACATTGCCGGGTTTGTTAACAAGCGTATTGAATGTATTCCAAAAATAAGAATTGCAAGATTGCTGGATAGCTTCTTCAAGTGCCAGCGGAGTAACATGGTCGTGGGTACACCTGATTGGGCTGCTAGCTTTTCCGCGGCAAGAATAATGGGTTAAGGGAGTGATGGCATTCATCTGAAGGGCAACCAGGGCATTGACCATTTTAAAAGTTGAGCCGGG
This sequence comes from Bacteroidales bacterium, assembly GCA_036568185.1. Taxonomy (GTDB): domain Bacteria; phylum Bacteroidota; class Bacteroidia; order Bacteroidales; family F082; genus DATCTB01. Next base: position 25,266 of record DATCTB010000490.1, read on the forward strand.
AGGGTAAGTTCCCATTATTGCCCTGTTCATTAATGGCTTCAGAGTGTCTTCCATCAATAAATTGAAATTGGCAGACCGCTCTCTTCCCACCAGCATATTCGGGTCGAAACCCGGACTGCTAACCATACAAAGTATTTCTCCGGTTCGCGGGTCAATAGCGACAATGCTGCCAATTTTGTTTTTCATCAGTTTCTCGCCATATTTCTGCAATTCGCGGTCGATGCTCAAGGTTATGTCGCTACCCGGAATTGCCAGTGTGTCGAAAATGCCATTTTGGTATGAACCTTTTTCGCGGTTGTGGACATCCACCTCTATCACTTTCATTCCTTTTTTTCCGCGTAAATCGGCCTCATAAAATCTCTCGATGCCCGATTTTCCTTTGTAGTCGCCCAAAGCGTAATAAGCATCGCGGTCAATTTCTATTTGATTCACTTCGCCGATATTTCCCAGCAAATGACCGGCTATTGAATCGGGATACTGGCGCAATGTACGGGTTTGAATAAAAAATCCCGGAAACTGGTAGAATTTTTCCTGAACCATTGCGAAGTTTTTCTTGGAAATCAGCTTTAAAAAAACCGAAGGCCGGTAAGTGGAATACGATCTTGCCTTTTTGAGTTTGGCCCGAAAAGCTTCAATTTCTATATCAAACAATTTACAAAATTCGGCAGTATCCATCGCCTTTACCTGACCTGGAATTACCATCACATCGTAAGCCGCTTCGTTATACACAAGCAATAACCCGTTGCGATCAAATATGGTTCCACGGGCAGGATATTGCGTGACATACCTCAGCACAATATTTTCTGCAGAAAGCTTGTATTTGCTGTCTATTACCTGTAAATAAAACAACCTGACAAGGTAAATTACGGCCACCAAAACAATGATTGTCGTGATGACATATTTACGCGATGAATAATCTTTTCCCAACATTGAACAGGTGTGTGAAAGCAGGTTTACAGAAGCCACAAAGTTACTATGTTTTTGGCTATGCCATCGGCTTCTTTTGGTGGCAAAAAAATATTTTTTACAAAAATTGTGATATTAAAAACGACAGTAGCCAATTAGTTTTTTTACTTTTGATTGAATTAAACCAAACAAAATTCCAACAATGAAAAATTTCATTAGTTTTCTTTTCGCGGTAGCATTTCTTCTTACTTCCTGTCATTCAAGCAAAAACCTGAACAGCACTTCAGAAAAAGTTATACTTTTCGGAAATGGAGGTGGTTTTACCGGACAGGTGATTGAATACATTTTGGACGAAAACGGAACCTTCATGAAAAATGACAAGCTTAAGTCAGAGCTTACGATTATGTCTACACTGAAGAAATCTGAAATTAGAAAACTATTTAAAGAGCTGGAATCTATTCAGTTCGATACAATTAACTTTAAACACCCCGGAAACACATATTATTTTATCAGGAGCAATACTGACAATACTTCTCATGAAGTGGTTTGGGGCGAACCCGATAACCTGCCGCCAACCGGCGTTATCCAGTTGTATGATTTGTTAATATCAAAAACAAAATAAATTTTAAAACTTCATTACCATGAAAAAAATCTACTTAACATTCGCAAGTATGCTCATTGTCTGCTTAGCTTTTTTGCAACAAGGCAATTTGTTCGCGCAACAAAATGGATTTTCGGGTAAGCAAAAAACTTCGAACGCCAATCAGAGTTTTACTCCTGAAAATCTTTTTAAAATCGGAAATTCTGAAAGAGCCGAATCTGAAAGAATTGCCTCAGCCGAAAGCCTGGCCTACAATTCCATTCCCTTTTTTAAACCAAACAGCATTGATGGAAACAACTATTCTTCTTTGAAATATGCTGCCAACAGCCAGTTGATTTTTGCCGAAAACAAATCAGGAAGCGGTGTTTCTTATGAGTCAAGGTCTCAAGAAAACATCTCGGAAGCTTGTTATATGTACCTGGATCAACTTGCCAAAGCAATTTATATTGAAAACCCTTCCGAAGAATTTAAGGTGATTGAAACTAAGGAAGATAATTTAGGTTTTATTCATATAAAAATGCAGCAGTATTTTGAAGAAATTACGGTGTATGGCGGCCAGGTAGTTTTACACGGGAGCAATGGTATGCTGAATACTTTTAATGGAAATTGCTTTCCAACTCCCAAATTATCATCGCTTACACCCGAAATTTCTACAGAACAAGCAGTTGAAATAGTTCGTGCCGATGTAAGCCAGCATTCACAAATGAAAGACCTGACAGAAAATGAAAAATTTATTTTGAATTATTCGAATCCTGTTCCTGAACTGGTTATATATCATAACCGGCTGCAATTGAATGCCGAGAAGTTGGTTTGGCATATCACCTTCAGGCCGAATTTTCTTGCTCGATGGGAATATTTTGTTGATGCCATTTCGGGTGAAATCATCAATAAATATGACAACACCTGCACCGATGGCCCGGCAACAGCCCAAGCTGTTGACCTGAACGGAGTAAGCCGCTCAATTGACACATATTTATCAGGAGGTAAATATTACATGATCGATGCTTCGCGCCCGATGTTCAATTCGGGGCAATCACAAATGCCTGATAAACCGGTCGGAGCCATCTGGACTATTGACGCCAATAATACAAGCGGCCAGAATATTAGCCTGTTTCATATTACATCGAACAACAACCAGTGGAATAACCCAACCGGTGTTTCGGCACATTACAATGCCGGTGTTACTTATGAATATTTTAAAAATGTGCATAACCGCAATTCGATAAACGATAAGGGAGGAACAATTATTTCCATTATAAACGTGGCTGACGATAATGGCGGCGGTATGGATAATGCATACTGGAATGGTGAAGCCATGTTTTATGGAAATGGCGACCAGGCCTTTAAGCCTTTGGCTGGTGGGCTCGATGTAGGCGCCCACGAAATGACACATGGTGTAGTTCAAAACACTGCCAACCTGGAGTATCAATATGAATCTGGAGCAATCAATGAGGCAATGGCCGATATAGCAGGTTGCATGGTTGACCGCCAGGACTGGAAATTAGGCGAAGATGTTATTCCTGCCGGAAGCCCTTATTTTCCTTCGGGCGCACTACGCGACATGCAAAATCCCCACAACGGCGGAACCAGCTTGAACGACAATGGATACCAACCCATGCACATGAGTGAAAAATACAATGGCTCTGATGACAACGGCGGAGTACACATCAATAGCGGAATTATAAACCATGCCTATTATTTACTGGCTGAAAGCATTTCAAAAGACAAAGCAGAAAAACTTTTTTACCGAGCCCTGGCCAATTATATGACCAAAAGTTCACAATTCATTGACTGCCGCCTTGCTTTTGAACAATCGGCAAAAGACCTTTATGGAGCTGGCTCAAATGAATACAATGCAGTAGTAACAGCATTTTACTCGGTTGGAATTGGAGAAAATACTGGTGGTGGTGGTGGAAGCGCACCTCCCGGTGAATTGCCTGTTAATCCAGGTCAGGACTATATTGTTAGCTATGATGTAAATCCTGCAGACCCAAACACTTTGTATATTTCGAGCACTCAAGGTGATAATTTTGTGCCGATTAGCGAAACAAAAATGAAAGGCAAACTTAGTGCTACCGACGATGGTTCTTTTGCACTATTTATCAGCGAATCAGACGAAATGAGGTATATCGAACTGCAGGCACCCTACAATGAAGACAAACTTTCCTCACAATTGATTTGGGATAATGTTGCCATTTCGAAAGATGGCAACCGCATTGCTGCTATTACAACTGAAATAGATTCCGCAATCTGGGTGTATGATTATAACACAGAAGTCTGGGCAAAATACCATTTGTACAACCCAACTTTTACCCCAGGCGTTGTTACCGAAAATGTTTTGTATGCCGACCAGATTGAATGGGACTACTCAGGAGAATACCTGATTTATGATGCATATAATGAAATGGAAAACAGCAGTGGCGAAAATATTGATTACTGGGATATGGGTCTGATAAGGGTATGGAACAAAGCCGCTAACAGCTGGGGCGATGGGCAGATTTTCAAGATTTTTTCAAACCTGCCTGAAGGAATTAGTGTTGGCAACCCAAGCCTTTCCAAAAATTCGCCTTACATCATGGCATTTGATTATCTTGACAGCAATACCGGAGAAATGGATGTGCTGGCGGCCAATCTTGAAACCGGCGATATTGGGACTATTTTTGAAGGCAATTTAGTACTCGGTTATCCTAATTATTCGAAAGAGGACAATAAAATTGTTTTCAGTGCCCAAGACACTCAAAATAATGAGGTTGTAGCTGAAATACCTCTTAAAATAAATAAAATTGAACCCAATGGTAGTGCTACCATTTTAATTGGCGATGCCAAATGGCCCATCTGGTATTCAACCGGAATTCGCGATTTATCAGATGTTGAAGATCAATTAGCTGAAAATATTTTCACAAACGCTTACCCCAACCCTTTCAGCGATGAACTAACGGTTGTAATAAATGGAAAATCAAATGCAGATTATCGCATTGAAGTCTATAATATGTATGGGCAGCTCGTAAGCCAGAAATCAGGCATATCTGCAGAATCATTTACAAAAACGAATTTTACTTTAAGCCAATTGGCAAAAGGAACTTATGTTGTAAAAGTTTTTGTTGGAAATAAAGTTAGCAGCCTGAAGGTGGTGAAGAGTTGATTTTATTGATAGTTAAACCCTTTTGTTATTCTAAGGGGCAAAACCATATAAAAAGGCTATTAAAAAATTTCGAACAAGGATTAACGAATGATGAATTAAGATTTGCTTTTTTAACGCCAATTTCAAATCAAAAATCTTAAATCGTTAATCCTTGTTCATTATTTCATTTCCAATTATCACTTCACTACATGCACAATTTTTCAAGGCTTTGGCTCTCTGAGTGAATAAAAAACTATCTCTCAA
>DATCTB010000491.1:0-4041 GCA_036568185.1 Bacteroidales bacterium
CGTTCGATATTTTTAAAGTTAATGATGATGCAAATACCAAACTTGTGGTTGTTGGCGAAAAAATGTGGTGGAACAACGAAATAAAAGTAACTTATGAAAAGATGAAGTATCAGCAGGATGTTGTTTTCACCGGGCGGCTCACGCCCGATATCCTGAAAAATGTCATTGGTTCTGCAATAGCCCTTACTTATGTTTCTTATTTTGAAGGATTTGGAATTCCAATTGTTGAAGCTTTCCGTACAGGAATTCCGGTAATAACTTCGTCAGTAACTTCGATGCCCGAAATAGCCGGAGATGCTGCTTTACTTGTTGACCCCTTTAATCCCCAACAGATTGCTGAGGCAATGAAAAAGTTAGCTACAGACAAAAAGTTATGTGAACTCCTCGTTGAAAAAGGAAAATTGCGCTGCCAATTATTTTCCTGGGATAAAACTGCTGAAAATCTTTGGAAATCAGTTGAAAAAATAATGAACGACAAAAATATATCTTAAATTAAGAACAATGAACATTTTAATTATCGGAAGCGGAGGCCGCGAGCATGCTTTAGCCTGGAAAATTGCCGAAAGTCCGCGAACTACCAATCTGTATATTGCACCCGGAAACGCTGGAACCCGTAGCGCAGGAACAAATATCCCACTCAACCCCGATGATTTTCAGGAAGTAAAAAAGTTTGTTATTGAAAAAGAAATTGATATGGTTGTTGTTGGCCCTGAACAACCACTCGTGCATGGTTTTCATGATTTCTTCCTTGCCGATAAAGTGTTGCAGAATATTCCAGTAATAGGCCCTGTAAAGGCAGCAGCAATGTTGGAAGGAAGCAAGGATTTTGCGAAAAAATTTATGATAAAATACGGCATTCCAACTGCAGCTTATCAAACTTTTACAAAGGAAACCCTAAAAAACGGCTATTCGTTTTTAGAAAAAATAAATCCACCTTATGTTCTAAAAGCCGATGGCCTTGCAGCAGGCAAAGGTGTATTGATCATTGACAATTTAGAAGAAGCAAAAAAAGAATTAGCCGCAATGCTTGACGACGCCAAATTTGGCCAAGCATCTGAAAAAGTGGTGATTGAAGAGTTTTTAAAGGGAATTGAATTATCAGTTTTTGTGCTGACCGATGGTAAGACTTATAAAATATTACCCGAAGTCAAAGACTACAAACGAATTGGCGAAGGTGATACCGGGCTGAACACAGGTGGAATGGGCTCAGTTTCGCCGGTGAAGTTTGCCACCAAAGAGTTTATGCAAAAAGTGGAAGATCGTGTTATTAAACCAACAATCGAAGGTTTAAAATCTGAAAAACTGACCTACAAGGGATTTATTTTCTTTGGCCTGATTAAAGTAAATGAAGAACCCTTTGTGATTGAATACAACTGCCGCCTTGGAGATCCTGAAGCTGAAAGCGTGATTCCACGGATAAAGAGCGACCTCGTACATTTGCTTGAAGGCGTTGCTGCCGGAACCCTCGAGAATTGCCGTGTTCAATTCGACGACAGGTATGCGGCAACTGTTATGCTGGTTTCAGGTGGATATCCTGAAAAATATGAAAAAGGAAAAATATTAAAAGGCACTGAAAACCTGAACAACTGCATTGTTTTTCACGCCGGAACCTCTACTGATATTGACACTGAAGAAGTTAAGACGAGCGGAGGCAGGGTACTCGCAATAACTTCCTACGGATATTCGATGGAGGAAGCTTTAGCAAATGCATATAAAAATGTTGAACTGGTAAAGTTTGACGGAAAATATTTTCGCCGCGACATCGGTTTCGACCTGAAAATCACTGACAAGTAGAAGCATAATGCTAAAATATTTCAGCTCCGGACACCTTTCCAGGTTCATCACAATTTTCTTCCTAATCGTGCTGTTTTGGCTGCCTGCTTTTATTGCTCATCATATCTATGTTCCTGATTTTGGCAATCCATTATTTCTCTTTTTGTTCCAACTTACTGCTTTCAATATTTACCTGCAAATATCCATTGCACTGTTAATTACAATAGGTTCCGCACTGGTAGTGAATCAGATAGCTGCTGATTTCGAATTTAGTTCCAGGTTCTCAAGTCTTGCTATTTTCTTTTTTATTCTTTGTTCTTCAGCTTTCATTTCTTTTTTTTCTTTTAACCCCATTCTTCTGGCAAATCTCTTTTTATTTTTTTTCCTAAAAAATATCTTTAGTTTTCCATCTTCCAGCACCCCAATTACATCTACTTTCAACGCCGGTTTATTGCTCGGTATTGCTTCACTATTTTTCGCCCCTTTGCTTATCTTCTTAGTTTTCCTGTGGTTGGCAATTATTGTCCACCGCATGAATGATTGGCGGAATTTCGCTACAAGCATGATTGGAATTTTAATTCCCTATTTATTCCTTTTTACCTGGTATTTGTGGACAGAATCGGTATTTGAAAATGCAAATAACCTGGCCACCGCATATTTTTTGATTCCTGAAATCAAGTTCCCATCATACTCTCTTAACTTGCTAATTACCACTATTTTCATGATTGTAATCACTGTTTCAGGATTTAGTGTTTTGACCCATTTGCGTGAAAAAAATATAAAACTGCGCAGAAATTTGATGATTACCTTGTTGTACTTGGTTTTCACCATTCTTTTGTCCATATTATATCAAAACATAAATCAAACCATGCTACTTATAGCAATTCCTGCCTCCCTGATTCTGACGAACTCTGTTAATCCGGGCAAAAAAATGAAAATATTCAACATCGTAATTTATTTGCTGTTGGCACTTATCGTGTTAAACCTTTATTTCAATTTAGGCTTATATTTCATCAATATTTTTTAAAATTACCTACCGGGAATGTTGAAAAACGCATACACCGAAGCTAAAATAGAAGCCGGCTGCGACGAAGCAGGAAGAGGTTGCCTGGCCGGCCCTGTTTTTGCTGCTGCAGTTATTTTACCAAAAAACTTTGCACACCCGCAACTAAACGATTCGAAATTGTTGAATGAAAAAACGCGCTTGCAGCTAAGAGAAATTATTGAAAAAGAAGCTTTGGCCTGGGCAGTTGCCCTGGTTTCAAATATTGAAATTGATGAAATCAATATTTTGAATGCCAGCTTTTTGGCTATGCATCGCGCAATTGAACAATTAAAAATTACTCCCGAATTATTACTGATTGATGGCAACAGGTTTAATGCTTATAAAAATATTCCGCACCATTGTTTTATAAAAGGTGATTCACGTTTTTCGTCTATCGCGGCTGCGTCAATCCTAGCCAAAACTTACCGGGACGAATTCATGCAAAATGCACATATAGAATATCCCTCTTATCACTGGAACCGAAATAAAGGATACCCAACCGCACAGCACAGGGAAGCTATATTACAATTCGGCCTGACTCCCTTGCACCGAAAGTCGTTCAGAAGCGGAATCCAAACCAAAATTGATTTCGGTGTTTAGCACGATAGCGCTCTAATTAACAACAATTTGTTAAATATCGCCCGGCTTTATTCAAATTCGCCTGATGAAATGTGGTATTTTTGAAGAAACGAATTTTAAATGAGTTGGTTTAAAAAGGGAACAATCTTCGGCCTGTTTGCCTTATTGGTAATAGTTGTTATCTTTTACTTTCTTGGTTTCTTTTCCTATAAAGCGGTGAACCCCTGGTTGTTGATCCCTAAAAATGCTGCTGTAATTGTTGACATTGAAAATCCGAAAGAATTATTTGAATCTGTTTCGAATAAAAATGAATTTTTGAAAAGTCTTTTATCTGTAGATGAAATCAATGATTTGAATACGATTCTGGGCAACCTGGACAGCATAAATACCGATAATTTCCCATTGCTTAACGAATTGTTTAGCAGCCCTTTCCTTCTTTCGCTTCACCCCCGGCACGACAGTTTGAAATTGAGCTACCTGATTTCCATTACAAATAAACACCTGCGAAAAAAAGACGACCTAAATATATGGGCAGGCCAAATTCTAAATAATTCATTTGAAATTGAAAAAACCAATGATCTGGAAAATGGTATTTTTATCAGGCGAGCGGGTACGGAAAACGGAGTTTTTATTGTTATTCATAA
>DATCTB010000492.1:0-3619 GCA_036568185.1 Bacteroidales bacterium
TTGGTGGTGGTTTGCAAAAAGTAATTCTGATCTTCAGTAAAAAAAGCTGTTTTCAATTCAAAGAAAGTTGCGCCCTTGTTGTAATTCCAGGTCAGCACGTTTCTCGAAAAGAAATCCTGCTGGTATTCTTCCGGCTTTCCGCCTTTTTGCACATTGGTCATAATTGGGTGAATATCGCGGTCATTCCATTGGTTCCAGGAAATGAAACTGATGAAATGATACTTAGCAGGAATATAGGAAAACTGCTGTGTGAAGCCTACATTTTGAAAAGCGGCATTCTGTTGTGTCATCCACTTACTTGGAAGAATTCCATTGTTGTAATATTCAAAATCATTTTGTGATTTTTGAAAAATAAAACGGGTATCTGAGCCAAAATTTTTATTGTTTAAATTCAAGTTTACGGCTGTAACGTATGAATGAAAACTTCCAAATACCTGCTCGATGGTTGTTATTGGGTCATTAGGCCGAAACGGGCGGTTATTCAAAACCACACTGCCACCCAAAGCGCCACCTGACTGTATCAGAGAATTTCCTCCGTAAAGTATTCCCACATCGTCAACAAAATTAATGGGAACCTGCGACAAATCAACCTGGCCAAGCATGGGCGAATTGATTGAAAAACCATTCCACAACACCTTGGTATGCGAAGCCCCGGCTCCACGAATAGAAGCCGTTGACAAACTGCCTTTTCCATACGATTTCACATAAACCGGCGAGCCGGTAGCCAACAGTTCACCTAAATCGAGGTGGTTCAGCTCCTGCTTGGAAAGGCTGTCAATATTGGATTTTTGAAAAGCTGAAGCCGGATTGTTGCGGTTTGAAATCAGCTCAAACTCCTGAAGTTGAAGCGTATCAGATATATTTTGCCCCAAAACAGGTTGCGTGCTTAGCGTTAGCCAGCACAACAAACAAGCATAAATGAGCAAATATCTTTTCACCTTATTCAACATCTTTTCAATTAAAAAATGCTGACCGGCAAGGCTTGGCTAAAACAAAATGCTTTTTGGATAATAATTATCCAAAATCCAAAACGGTTTTCACCTCACATTTCATTTTCATACATTCAGTTTTAAGCTTAATATCACTATTAATCATTAAAACTTTCCAGGAAATCTCTCTGCAATGTTTTGAACATCTCCCAGCTTTTGTCCCGAAAGCCTTGAATCAATCAGCAGCAGTGGCAGGTCTTCTGACTCGCTCGCTTTTGAGGCCTTCCCTTCCTAAAATGAAAAGTGACCGTCGGTTTCAAAAGCTGTTTAGAGCTTACAGCAGCGGGAACTGTACAGGCATTTCACCCGTTTCCCTATTAAGCCATCCACCTGGTCAGATGGAATTGGCACCATTTGCTTGCGACAAAAGTAGGTTTTTTACAATTAAAAGAAGCTATGATTTTTTCAAAATTTCAACAAAAGGGTGTTGATTGGAAAATTTTTTACCACGAAGGCTAAAAGGCACTAAGGTTCACGAATTAGAAAATAAAGAATTTACTGGACTACCAGCTTCTTTCTAATTCTATTTTCTTTGAAAACCAACTCTACAATATACATTCCCGGTTGAAGCCTTGAAATATTAAGTGTGTTATTTTCTGGCACAGTTTGCATCACTTTTTGACCGGTTTGGTTGTAGATTGTTATTTCATCTATTGCCTCTCCATTTTCAGAATATATTGTAATGTAATGGCTTGATGGATTTGGATAAATGGCAAATTTATCTACACGAGTAGAGGGGTTTATTCCAACCAGACAAGAGACTAAAACTTCTTCTTCACTGTTACAACCATGTGCATTATCAAAAATAACAACATCTCCATTTGGGCTAACCAGGTATTCACAAACGCTTTTCACATGACAAGTTGATAAAGAATTATTAAATGTAATTCGAATTGAACCTATCGATTCACTATCAATATTATCTAATCCTGATAAGTCCGACAAGGCATCATTGCCCCACATTTCAACACTTCCATGTACATAATTCAGCCTTTCCAGACCGGTAAAATTTTCTATTCCTGAATTATAACTGCTCCAAAAGTCTCCGCCAATAAAAACCAAATTTTCTAAGCCATTAAAGCTGACTAAGCCCGAATTACTATCAATCCAAAATACATCTCCTATAGAAGTCAGGTTTTCCAAACCTGCAAAACTGTTTAAGGAAGGGTTATAATAAAACCATAAATATCCCGGAATTGTGTTAAGATTTTCTAATCCGATTAAATTTGTCAAAGCAGCATTATTTGAAATTACAACACTACCGCCGACTGAATCCAGCATTTCCAAACCGTTGATATTACCCAATAAAGGATTTTGCGACACAATGAGGTCTCTACCAATCAAACCCAAATTATTCAATCCAGTTAATTCAGTAAGCAAGCTATTCTGTGATACTAAAAGATCATTCCGAACAAGATTAACTTCACTTAATCCGTTAAGGTTAGTAATGTCGTTTCCTGCAATGATTAGGTTTCCTTCCAAATTAGTACAACCTGGAAAAACTGCGCTGAAATTATCTATCTCATTTTGAGAAGAAAAGTAATAATTACCATAAGGTAAGCATGGAATAGATATTCCACATGAACTAACAACCTCAACAACTCCATTGCAGCCTGCTGAGTTTTGGAAGATATCAACTGTTCCGTTTGGATTTGACAAGTAATTACAAATGCTTTGAACTTGACAGGATGACAATGATGGGTTGCTCCTTATCTGCAAATTGGAAATAGAGTTTTCATCGATATTTTCCAAACCCAACAGATTGGTTAAGGTATTGTTTCCTATAATACTTAAATTTCCTCCAATCGAATTTAGATTTTCCAAACTGCTTAGACTGGCAAGTTTACTATTTGAAAATATTTTAAAATCACCTCCTATTCTGGCCAACTCATTTAAACCATCTAAACTAAGTAAGGAACTGTTATACGAAATATTAATATTTTTCCCAATTGAACTTAAGTTATCAAGCCCTGACAAACTAGTCAGAAAACGATTAATTTCATTTCCATAGACGTCATATCTGCCAATAACCAAATCACCACCAATAGTTTTCAATTTGGTTAGCCCTGTAAAATCAGGAAGTATGGAATTCAAAATCCTTAAATCTCCTCCAATTGAATCCAGCATTTCCAATCCTGCCAGGCTTGATAAGTTCAAGTTTTCATAAACCTGAAAATTACCTCCTATAAAAGCAAGCTCATCGAGCCCGTTCATATTTTTCAAATATAGGTTATTGGATATTTCAAAATTTCCACCTATCGTATTCAGACTTTCTAAACCAGTAAAATCGATAAACCCATTGTAATCTTCAAAATACCCGTCTTTTCCAATTAAAAATCCTCCATTGATATATTTTAGATTTTCAAGCCCTGCAAGACTGTACAAAGATTTATTATCATGCAATTTAAAATTTCCGCCGATAGAATCCAGACTATTTAAGCCCATCAAACTATTTAAAAACTGATTAGCTACTAAACTTAAATTCCCTCCGATGAATTTAAGGCTGTCTAATCCTGAGAGATTAGTCATCCAAAATGTGGTTATCGAAACACTTCCTTCAACTGATGTTACTTGTAGTAGGCCATTTAGATTCTCAATACCATCGATAATTACATTCCCCTTTAAATCAT
>DATCTB010000493.1:0-6629 GCA_036568185.1 Bacteroidales bacterium
CTGGCCATACCAAACTAAACAGGGTATTCGTTACGCTGTTTCCTTTTTTAGCTTGATTTCCATTATGTCTATGAACTCTTTCTTTATTTTTCCGCTCTAAACGGGCTGCAAAAGTAATACTCTTTTTTTATGTTGCAAGGGTTTTTGGAAAAAACTTTGCAAAAAAAATTTCACATAATTATTTATTAACCTACTATGTGAAAGTAAAAAATATGCTTCTGAAGTGTTTCTATGAACTTCCCATTAAAAAGGGACTGCAAAAGTAAACAGTTTTTTAATTTGTACAAATAAATATCAAATATTTTTAATTTATTTTATTCTCTTCTGATTACCTGATATTTAAATACAAAAAGCAGCTCATTTGAGCTGCTTTTTGTGTCTATTTAATGAAATATTACCTAATATATTTGAAATTCTTGCCTGGATAAACTGCGCTATCGCCAAGAATTTCTTCAATACGCAACAATTGGTTATACTTTGCTATTCTGTCTGAACGGCTGGCCGAACCAGTTTTAATCTGACCTGTATTCAAAGCAACAGCCAAATCAGCGATAGTTACATCTTCCGTTTCGCCTGAACGGTGACTCATAACCGATGTGTATCCATTTCGTGTTGCCATATCCACTGCATTTATAGTTTCAGTAAGAGTGCCAATTTGGTTAACCTTGATTAATATAGAGTTAGCCACTCCTTTATTAATACCATCTTGCAAACGATTAGTATTGGTAACAAATAAATCATCACCAACCAACTGGATTTTATCACCCATTTTATCTGTCATCAGTTTCCACCCTTTCCAATCATCTTCAGCCATCCCATCTTCTATTGAAACTATCGGGTATTTCCTAACCCAAGAATCCCAATAATCAACCATCTGAGCAGGTGTTAGCTTTTCACCTGTAGACCATTTTAAATGATATACATTTTCTTCCGGAATAAAATATTCTGAAGAAGCTGGGTCTAAAGCAAGAAAAATATCTTTTCCAGGAACATACCCGGCTTTTTCAATAGCCTGTAAAATTACCTGGACTGCCTCTTCGTTTGATTTAAGATTTGGTGCAAATCCCCCTTCATCACCAACATTAGTTGAATAACCGTCTTTCTTCAATACTGATTTCAAATTATGAAACACCTCGGCTCCCATTCTGATGGCATGGCTAAAATTGCTAGCACCGATTGGCATAATCATAAACTCTTGAAAATCTATACTATTATCGGCATGTGAACCACCATTCAAAATATTCATCATCGGTATTGGAAGTGTTTTGGCATTGACTCCACCGACATACCTGAAAAGATATTGGTTGGTTTCCTGGGCTGCAGCATGAGCAACAGCCAGTGATACGCCTAATATCGCATTGGCTCCAAGTTTTGCTTTATTTGGGGTACCATCAATTTCAATCATACGGTTATCAATCTCAACCTGATCGGTAATAAAAAAATCTCTTAATTCTTCGGCTAATATGGTATTGACATTTTGAACTGCACTCAACACCCCTTTTCCCATATAAACTTTTTTATCATTATCCCTAAGTTCTACTGCCTCATGTACACCGGTGGAAGCTCCTGAAGGAACAGCAGCACGGCCAATTATTCCTGTAGTAGTAAATACGTCAACTTCGATTGTTGGATTACCTCTGGAATCGAGGATTTGTCTTGCATGAATATTTGCTATTTGACTCATATATGTATTTTTAAAATTGTTCGCTAAATTATGAAATTATAGCCTTCTTTTGTTCGTAATTCTTGATTTTAGCATGTAATGAATTAGAATTTAGAATAAATAATTCCATTGCCTATTTATAAAACGATTGCGAAGAGCTTTTTTCTGAAATAAAAAAAGGAACAAGATTCTGTGTCTTGTTCCTTTTTAAATAAAATTGAATTAAAAAACCTATTTCTGTCTTCTGCTATCTTCCTTAAAAGGTTTCTATTCTACTTTATCTTGAGGTAAATCTTCAACTTTTTCTTCAGCTTTAACAGCTGTATCTTTCGTAACCTCAGTTTTTTCAGTTTCTTCAACTGCTGGTTTTTCAACTTTTTCTTCCACTACTTTTTCTTCTGCTTTAGCAGTTTTTTCTGCAGCAACAACTTTTGCATCATCATCAGTTTTCTTTTTTGATGACCTGCGACGCCTTGTAGTTTTCGCTTTTTTAGTAGCTGCATCACCCAACAGATTTTCGTTGTAATCAACCAGCTCTATCATTGCCATTTCAGCATTATCGCCTAATCTGGGCCCTAATTTGATTATTCTTGTGTATCCACCCGGACGATCAGCTATTTTGGCTGAAACTTCCCTGAACAATTCGGTTACTGCTGCTTTATCCTGCAACATGCTAAACACTACTCTTCTTGAATGAGTTGTGTCATCTTTGGCTTTGGTTAACAGCGGTTCAACGTACATTCTCAATGCTTTTGCTTTTGCCACAGTCGTATTAATGCGTTTGTGGATAATTAACGACGATGCCATATTTGAAAGCATTGCACTACGGTGAGAGCTTGTTCTGCCCAGATGGTTGAAGCTTTTATTGTGTCTCATCTCTTTTAGTCCTTATCTAATTTAAACTTTGCTATATTCATTCCAAATTCAAGTCCTTTTGCATCTACCAATTGATCTAACTCGGCAAGTGATTTTTTTCCAAAATTCCTGAATTTCAATAAGTCGTTTCTGTTGTAAGCCACCAATTCACCAAGTGTTTCTACGTCTGCAGCTTTTAAGCAATTCAATGCCCTCACTGAAAGATCAAGGTCAACAAGTTTGGTTTTTAATAGTTGTCTTACGTGTAATGTATTTTCATCAAACTCTTCAGTAACTGATTTTTCTTCAGTTTCAAGAGTAATTTTTTCATCGGAGAATAACATAAAGTGGTGAATCAAAATCTTAGCTGCTTCTTTCAAGGCATCTTTAGGATGAATTGATCCATCAGTTGTTAATTCCATCAGAAGTTTTTCGTAGTCAGTTTTTTGTTCAACCCTGAAATTTTCAATATTATACTTAACATTTTTAATCGGGGTGTGAATTGAATCGATAGCAATAGTTCCAATTGGAGCATTGATGTCTTTATTTTCTTCAGCTGGAACATATCCTCTGCCTTTGCTGATCACCATTTCCATGCTGAGTCTTACTGAAGGGTCGAGGTGACAAACAATTTCGTCAGGATTCAATACCTGAAAAACTGAGAGAAATTTATTGATGTCGCCAGCTTTGAAAGTTTTTTGGTCACCAATAACGATGTTAACTTTTTCGCTTTGCTCACTTTGAATTTGTTGTTTGAAACGTATTTTTTTCAGGTTCAAAACAATTTCTGTAACATCTTCAACTACTCCTTCAACTGTTGAAAATTCATGAACAACGCCATCTATCCTGATATTGGTAATTGCGTAACCTTCAAGCGAAGAAAGCAATATTCTCCTCAGTGCGTTACCAATGGTCATACCAAAACCAGGTTCCAATGGGCGAAATTCAAATACGCCGTGCGTATCATTGGCTTCATTCATTACTACCTTATCGGGCTTCTGAAATGCTAATATTGCCATAGTTTTTTTTCAGCTTTAAATTTTTCTAATTCTTACTTTTTTACTTAGAATACAACTCAACAATAAGTTGCTCTTTGATGTTCTCCGGAATCTCTTCACGAGGCGGATAGTTCAGGAATGTTCCTTTTAGTTTTTCTTCATCCCATTCAAGCCAGGAGAATTTCTTGCGTGATGATTGCAATGATTCAGTAATTGCAAGCAAGCTTTTTGATTTCTCGCGAACACCAACAACATCACCTTCTTTTAATGAATAGGATGCAATGTTTACTATGCTTCCATTAACTGTAATGTGGCGGTGCGAAACCAACTGGCGTGCAGCAGCCCTGGTAGGTGCAATGCCAAGCCTGAATACTACGTTGTCTAAACGGGATTCAATAAACTTGAGCAGGTTTTCACCGGTAATACCGTGTTTGCTGGATGCATGCTTGAAAATGTTGCGGAATTGCTTTTCCAAAATACCATAAGTGTATTTTGCTTTTTGCTTTTCCTGCAACTGGATTCCATATTCTGATTGTTTCTTTCTCCTCTTGTTTTGTCCATGCTGACCTGGAGGAAAATTCTTTTTATCCAAAAATTTATCAGGGCCATAAATAGGCTCACTGAATTTTCTTGCAATTTTTGACTTTGGGCCAATATATCGTGCCATAGCTTGTTATTTTATCTTTTTTCGTTTTTTTGAAAGTAAAAATTAAACTCTTCTTCTTTTAGGAGGACGGCAACCGTTGTGTGGCAATGGGGTAACGTCAATAATTTCCAATACTTCTATCCCTGAAGAATGTATAGTACGGATGGCAGATTCTCTTCCGGCACCCGGCCCTTTAACATAAACTTTTACTTTGCGCAGGCCTAAATCGTAAGCTACTTTTGAGCAATCCTGTGCTGCCATTTGGGCGGCATAAGGAGTGTTCTTTTTCGAACCTCTGAAACCCATTTTTCCGGAGGATGCCCAGGAAATTACTTGCCCGGCATCATTCGTTAAGGAAATAATGATGTTGTTAAAGGTAGCCCTGATAAATGCTTTACCAAGTGGTTCTATTTTTACTACTCTTTTTTTTGTGCTTTTTGTTCTTTTTGCCATACTTGTTATCTTACTGACAATGAAATATCTGTTTTACTATTATTTGGTTGCTTTCTTTTTGTTAGCTACAGTTTTCTTGCGGCCTTTACGCGTACGTGCGTTATTTTTTGTTTGTTGACCACGAACGGGCAAACCGATACGGTGCCTTATTCCACGGTATGTTCCAATGTCCATCAAACGCTTGATGTTCATTTGTGTTTCTGAACGAAGTTCACCTTCCACTTTGAAAGACTCGGTGATGACGTTACGAATTGCATTTTGCTCATCGTCAGTCCAATCCTGGGCCTTTTTATCGCGGTCAACGTTGGCTGCCTCCAAAATCTTTTGTGATCTTGCCCTGCCAATACCATAAATGTAAGTCAAAGCTATTTCACCTCTTTTGTTATTGGGGATGTCAACTCCAGCAATTCTTGCCATAATTATACTCTTTTATTGTTTTTTACTAATCTTGTAATTATCCTTGTCTTTGTTTGAACTTAGGATTTTTTTTGTTGATCACAAATAAAACTCCTTTACGGCGAACAATTTTGTCCTCGGCTGTTCTCTTCTTTATTGATGCTCTAATTTTCATAGCTCAATTATTTATATCTGAATGTTATTCTTCCTTTTGTTAAATCGTATGGCGACATTTCAAGTTTTACTTTATCGCCTGGTAAAATTTTAATATAGTGCATTCTCATCTTTCCCGAAATGTGGGCAATAATTACATGCCCGTTTTCGAGTTCAACACGAAACATTGCGTTACCGAGAGATTCGATAACAGTTCCGTCTTGTTCGATTGATTGCTGTTTTGACATTTTGTCTATCTATTTTTTAATACTTCTTCAATATAATCGAATGTTGATAAAACATCTGCTTTCCCATCTCTAATAGCCACGTCGTGTTCAAAGTGTGCCGAAGGCTTCAAATCTGCTGTTCTGATTGTCCATCCATCTTTGTCCATGTTTACTTCTTTCACACCCAGGTTAATCATGGGTTCAATGGCCAAAACCATTCCTTTCTTTAATTTAACACCGGTGCCTTTTCTTCCATAATTAGGAACCTCAGGCTTTTCGTGCAAATTTCTTCCGACTCCATGTCCAACTAAATCTCTTACAACCGAGTAGCCAAAACTTTCTACATACTGTTGAACTGCATGTCCAATATCTCCAACTCTTTTTCCAGCAACAGCCTGTTCAATGGCCAGGTATAATGACGCTTTTGTTCGTTCGAGCAATAGCAAAACTTCTGGTTTTACTTCTCCAACTGCAAAAGTGTAAGCCGAGTCGCCGTAAAATCCGTTTTTCAGTGTACCACAGTCAATTGAAACTATGTCGCCATCTTTTAATTCCCTTTTACCAGGAATTCCATGAACAACTTCTTCGTTGACCGAGATACATAAACTTCCCGGAAATCCGCCATAACCTTTAAACCCCGGCACTGCGCCATTATCACGAATAAATGTTTCTGCAACTTTATCCAGTTCAATGGTTTTCACTCCCGGCCTGATTAATCGGGCAACTTCTGCTAATGTTTTACCAACAAGTAAAGAACTCTCTCTTTGAATTTCAATCTCCTCGTCTGTTTTAAAATAAATCATCCGAGATTGAAATTACATACTAAATGATGACCTGCCCTTCATGCGTCCTGATTTTGTCAAACCATCATAGTGACGCATCAACAGATAACTTTCAATTTGTTGCAATGTATCAAGAACAACACCAACAAGAATCAATAAGGATGTGCCTCCGTAAAATTGAGCAAACCCGCTATTCACACCCGCAAGCATTGCAAATGCAGGCATAATGGCAATGAAGCCAAGAAAAATTGAACCTGGTAAAGTAATTCTTGATAAAATATTATCTAAATAATCAGCGGTCTTTTTTCCGGGTTTAACCCCTGGTATAAAGCCACCGTTTTTCTTTAAATCCTCAGCCATTTGGTTGGGATTGATAGTAATAGCTGTATAAAAATATGTAAACAGGATAATCATGATAAAGAAAGTGAAATTATACCAGAATCCTGTGTAATCAGC
>DATCTB010000494.1:0-2914 GCA_036568185.1 Bacteroidales bacterium
CCATTCAGTTGTCATTCGGTTGTCATTCAATGGTCATTCAGTTGCCTTTTGGGAACAGTTTAATTGCGAGGAGTCTTCGACGAAGCAATCTCATCTTATAAAAAAAGGAAACTAAATAAAGAAAAGCGCAACACCTGCCACGGCAATGACTGCCCCCAGGATTTCCTTCCAGTTTACTTTTTCATGAAAAATTAAAATTGCAGGGGCAATAATTAAAACCGGAACTATTGACATGATGGTGGCTGCAATTCCAGCTTGTGTATTCTGAATGGCAAGCAGGGAAAACGAAACACCAAGGAATGGCCCAAAAACAGAGCCTAAAGCAATGCGTTTCATGGCTGAGCCGTTTTGGATGGCAGAGCGCGTCATTTGGTAGCGATTGTGCCTGCCAATGATAAGTACGATTATTGCAAAGCCAATCATGCCGGTTAGTACACGAATTTGAGAAGCTGCAATGGCATCATAATCGCCCATCCCTTTTTTACTTAAAACCAAACCAACTCCTTGTCCAACTGCCCCGCCAAAGGCGAGCAGTATTCCTTTTAAGCTATAGCTTGTAGTTAATTTTCTCGTTTTTTTTGAGTTCTCTTCTTTCTTTTCACGTTTTAAAATAACAATTGAAATTCCGAAGAGAGTAACTACCATTCCTACCCAGTTCATCAGACTCAATACTTCACCCAACCACCACCAGCCAACAAAAGCGGTTATTGGCGGTGTTAAAGCCATGATGAGCATGGAAATGCGGGCGCCGATAACCACAAATGCCTGGAATAATAGCCAATCGCCGATGACAAAACCCACCAGCCCTGAAAGTGCCAGCCAACCCCAGCGTTCAGCCCCTGCATCAAGCGGAAGAAAAGTGCCTATCCTAAAATAGCTGATGGCTCCGTAAATAAAAAAAGCAATTACAAGGCGGATAAGGTTTACCTGCAGCGAACCCACTTTCTTCCCCGCCGATTCAAATGAAAGGCTAGTTACTGTCCAGAAAACTGCCGTTAGCAAGGCTGCAAATTCGCCAAAATATTGTCCCAATAAAGTATGATTTAGGAAGGCGCGAAGGTATTGATTTTATGCATTAGCCCACGGTTTAAAACGTGGGCTAAAATTGATTCTATCTGTTTTTTTTAAGGGGATTGCCACGCCTCCTTTGTCATCTCGCAATTGTGACTGGTTTCTAATTTTTTTCCTTAAACACCTTATTCCCCTAAACCCCAACTCTTTCCCAATCCACCAATGACAATTAAATGACCACCGAATGACTAATGACTAGTTACTAATAACTAATTATCTAAAGTCAATATTCCCTACCTTTGCCCTTCATCAAAATTTCGAACATGGGCCAACATAAAAAACTATTTCTACTCGATGCTATGGCGCTCATTTACAGGGCTTATTTTGCTTTTTCGAAAAACCCCCGCATCAACTCCAAAGGCATGAATACTTCTGCAATTTTTGGCTTTGCCAATTCTTTGTATGATATAATAAAGAATGAAAAACCCAGCCACCTGGGCGTTGCATTCGATACGCATGCACCCACGCTGCGGCACGATGATTTTACGGAATACAAGGCCAACCGTGAACAAATGCCCGAGGATTTGGCTGCCAGTATTCCTTATGTTAAAGAACTGCTTAATGGATTTAATATTCCCGTCCTTTTTGTGGATGGCTACGAAGCAGACGATGTGATTGGGACTTTGGCAAAAGAGGCCGAAAAAGAAGGGTTTCAGGTTTTTATGATGACACCCGACAAGGATTTCGGGCAACTGGTTTCTGAAAATATTTTTATGTATAAACCAGCTAAATTTGGCAACAAAGCCGAGGTTTGGGGAGTGAAAGAAGTATGTACCCGTTATGGCATCAAGCGGCCTGAGCAGCTGATTGATATTTTGGGTTTGTGGGGCGATGCTTCCGATAATATCCCTGGTGTGCCCGGAATTGGTGAAAAGCGCGCTATTGAGTTGATTCAGCAATTTGATTCGATTGATAATGTGTTGAAAAATACGGACAAGCTGAAAGGCAAAATGAAGGAAAACCTGGAAGAATTTGCAGGACAGGCTCGGCAGTCGAGGGATTTGGCAACGATTATTTTGAATGTCCCGATTGTATTTAATGAAAAGGATTTGGAGCTGAATGAACCCAACCCGGAAGCCCTGAAAAAATTGTTTGATGAACTCGAATTCAGGCAATTTGCACAAAGGGTTTTTACTGATTTATCTTTAAAAAATGAAGATAAAACAGAAGTTGCCCAGCCGGAACTATTTGGGGAAAATGAAATTGAAAAAACTGTAAAGCCTGAACCTTCGGGCATGGCGACTATTCAGGATAATCAGCATCAGTATCATTTAGTTGAAACGGAAGAAAAAGCTAAAGCATTGGCAAAACTGCTTTCGGAGCAAAATGAATTTTGTTTCGATACGGAAACCACCGGGCTCGATGCCAATGATTCCGAACTGGTGGGCATGTCGTTTGCTTTTAAGCCCGGCGAGGCTTGGTATGTTCCCGTAAGTGCCAACTACCACGAAGCGCAGAAAATGACGAATATTTTCAAACCAGTTTTTGAAAACAAGAAAATCAATAAAATTGGGCAGAACATCAAGTTTGATATGTCCATTTTGAAGTGGTACGATATTACCGTTGCCGGAAAGATTTTCGATACCATGATTGCCCATTACCTGCTGCAACCCGACCAACGCCATGGCATGGATTACCTGTCGGAAACATACCTTGGCTACAAACCTGTGAGCATTGAAACTTTAATTGGTAAAAAAGGCAAAAACCAACTCAACATGCGCGATGTAGATTTGGAAATTATTAAAGAATATGCTGCCGAAGATGCTGACATTACAATGCGTTTGAAAGAAATTTTTGAACCTGAACTGAAGAAAACGCAAACTTTGGATTTGTTTGAAAAAAT
>DATCTB010000495.1:0-2420 GCA_036568185.1 Bacteroidales bacterium
AGGGAAGGCTGCCACAAAAAATGTTCATGATAATGTATTGATTAGATGATTAAAATTTGGGTAAAAGTAAGCCTTATTTGCGTTGAAATGTAAAAACTTGGATAATAATCATGAATTTGATGCAAATAATTTATTGAAAGCCGACAATTATTGATTGAAATAAGTTTGTTTTATGACTGATGCTGAGGCCTTAACAAGTCGTTAATTGTCTTCACCGGGTTAAAAGTAATCAAAGGCACTTCAACAAAGATAGTTATCCAATCTGCCATTGCCCCGTTCCACAAACCGGGCAATTCCTGTGCTTTCAGGCTTTTGCCATCTTTTGACTTGATGGAAATAAAACCGGTTTCCGGGTCAACAAATTCTTTAAGGTCGAAATTGTTACCACGAAAATCACGCACACCACAGACCAAATCAACCGGGTTGAAGTGTGTAGATTGCTGAACTATATTTTTTTGCTTTTCATTTGAAAAATCAATTTGCGTCGATTCAACAATCTGCAAAGACCATTCATCATTGTTGTCAATCACCCAAAATGGGCCACCACCGGGTTCGCCTTCATTTTTCACCATTCCGCAAATGCGCATGGGGCGGTTCATTTTATTGAAAAGAAAATCAATTTTTTCCATTTTTTCATAACCCAAATAAGCATTAGGAATGAAAATATTCAAATCCTTTTCAGCGAATTGCTTGATTTTTTCGAGTTCATCATCTTCTAAATTGCCATCTTCAAGAGTTTCAAGAAAATCAAAACACTGCTCCTGAAGCTTGAATAGCAAGCCGCCAATGGCTTTTTTATATAAATAAGTTGTATCCCTGATTTGGTCAGGAACCACGTTGTCAATGTTTTTGATAAAAATAATTTCTCCATTCAAGTCGTTCAGGTTTTCAATCAATGCGCCGTGCCCCGCAGGGCGGAACAACAAACTGCCATCTTCATTCCTGAAAGGTTCGTTTTTTAAATCAACGGCAATGGTATCACTGGAAGCTTTTTGTTGTGAAAATGAAACCTGGAAACTAACATTGTGTTTTTTCTGGAAGCTTTCCTGCTTTTCGATGACTGCTCCCTCAAACTTTTCCTGATGTTCGGGCGAAACAGTCAGGTGAACCTGGCAAACACTGTTTTTATCGGATGCATAATTTATAGCTTCAACCAAATGCTCTTCTATCGCCAGGCGGTGCCCCTCTTGATATTTATGAAAATGAAGCAAGCCCTTTGGCAGCCCAGCATAATTCATTCCATCTTCTCCCAAAAAAACATCGAGGATTGGTTTGAATTCGAAAGAATCAATTAGCTTTTTGATATCCAAATCTTTTTCTGATAGTATGCCTTTCAGTTGATTATAGAATGCAAAGGATTCTATTTTATTGAAAAAATTAAATGGCGAATCAAATCCTTTTTCAGCTTTATACTGTTCAATAGCTGCTGGGCTTTTGTCGTATTTTTCCCTGAATTCAAACAAATTCTTGAACATCCTGCTTGCAGCACCTGAAGCTGGAACGAACTTGATAATGTCATAATCATTTTTATTCTCGTCGAAATACTTAGCCAGTTCATTTACTTCTTTTTCCGAATAAATATGAATGCCTTTTTCAGGAATAGCAGCCGCAGCAAGCCTGATAAAAGGAAACCCACTTTTAAAATGCTGGATTTGTTTTTCAACAGTGTTCAAATCACTGCCCCTTTTTTCAATTTGTTCAATATCTTTTTGCGTAAACATAAATTTTGGTTTAATTTTTTTTAAAAATAGAATTTTTCCTATTACCTGTTGAGTTGGTTATTTATTTTTCTGATAAACTACCGCAGCCCAGCCGCCACCGGGAGCCAGGTGAATGGGGAGATTGCTTAGCCGGTTAACTGTTTTTATTACTTTTTTGAAATCGGCAGCATGTTTGTCAGCGTTAACACCATCCTGCCATATTTCAACTGTATATTCTCCCTCTCCGAGAAAACTAAAGTCAACTGTCATTTCTCTATCATCCCAGTCAGTTAATGCGCCCAAATACCATATTTCGCCTTTTTTTCTTGCCATTAAAATGTATTCGGCAATTTTAGCTTCAAGCACACGTGTATCATCCCATGTAGTTGGCACAGAAGAAAGAAACTCCATGCTTTCCTTCTCTTTACGGTAGTTTGACGGGTTGTCAGCAAGCATCTGCAGCGGGCTTTCAAAAACAACATACAATGCAAGCTGGTGGCAGCGCGTCCCCTGGCTCATGGGTTCGTTGAAAATATCCCTGAAATTTTCCTGGTTTGCAGTCAGCATAGCTCCGGGAGTATAGTCCATCGGGCCTGCAACCATGCGAATAAAGGGGAGCGTAAGGTCGTGTTGCGGGCTAACTTTGTCGCTCCATTTGTTGTGTTCAAGCCCAACCACACCTTCGCTGGTTATCACATTCGGGTAAGTTCTATGCAAGCC
>DATCTB010000496.1:0-6357 GCA_036568185.1 Bacteroidales bacterium
AACACTTACGGCCGAACAAACCAACCACTTGTGGGGATATCTGGGTGCCAAATACATGCCTTCATTGGTTTATAAAATTAGCCTGCTAACTTTCCAGGAAGGTCAGCAAACATCGGAAGGCTTACCAATCAGGACTATCAAAGAACATTTTGAAGACAAAACTTCTTAAAAATTATGAGCAGTATTTTTTTCAACACATTACTTAAAATCAATCTATCGCATGAGTATCATGCCGATGGTTTATGTAATGAGTTGAATATCATACCCACCCAATCATCCAGGCATTTATTAAACAGATTTGGAATATTTTTTAAAAATACAAACAGTGGGGCAGTTTTGCTTTATGAATCGCCAGATGGTAGTTTGGGAATGAAGATTCCTATTGAAAACGAATTGAAGTTAACATTCCAGTTTTCACCCACCAATCCTGCCTTTCTAAACTATACCGATGCTGATTTTAGCAATGAACCATTGACGGTATTTTATTTCAATAACCTGAACCCATCAATTAACGGGCAAAATCACACAATTCTTGAAAGTAAAATAGTCGCACCATTAAATTTGGAAACCAGGCTGCTGAAAGTGAAGAAAATAAATGCTGATGCCAAATTTATTCTGGTAAAAAATATCAAAGGAGAATCAGAAAAATATTATTTCGACAGCCAGTTTGATGAATTAAAAGTTAATCTCTCCGATTTTTCTCCAGGAAAATATACACTTGAACAGTTCGATTCGGCCCACAATAAAATAGGAAATACTTACACCTATTATTATAGTGATGAAATTACCGCCCAAAACTTGACCGGAATTTTCGAGTTATTCATTGATGAAAATTACGACCCTGCAAACCCGCTTAATTTTCTTTTCAATTTCAAAAGCCGGCCAACATTTTGGCGATATAAAATTTTAAAAAATTCTTCTACACCGCCGTTAAACATTGATAACATCAATGCCGCCACGATAAGTGTAAAGCACGAACCTGAGAATCCTGCTGATGAAATTATTTTTAAAGCAGCGGCGGGAACAGACCCTATTATCATTCAATCTGAAAATACAATCAAATTAAAGGAAAAAGGCTACGACAAAATCAGGTTGAAAAAAAATTCTGAAATTCTGATTTCAAACATGCCAAATGCAAACGTTGATACACTTCAAATCGACGGAATCAATTGGCTATCTGATATATATGTATATGTTTATGTCTAATTAATAAAACAAAACTATGGCAACTTACAAAACACCGGATGTCTATGTAAAAGAGATTTCCATATTTCCGCCCTCAGTGGCCGAAGTGGAAACTGCAGTCCCGGCTTTTATCGGTTATACCGGAATGGCCAAAAAGGTCAAAGATGGCGACCTTTACATGAAAGCTGAAAAAGTCAAGTCCATTGTCGAATTCGAAGAAAAATACGGAGGCGGCCCTCCACTTGAAGGCATTCAGGTGGCACTTGACGATACCAACAACGCCAGCGAAGTTACGCTGAGCCAAAAATTTTATTTGTACGACAGCCTCCGGATGTTTTTCAACAATGGCGGCGGAAAATGCTACATAATTTCTGTAGGAAATTACACAGATACAATTACTTATGGTACTGCCACAACCCACATGCTTGGCGGTTTAAATGTCCTGAAAAAAGAAGATGAGCCAACAATGATTGTTTTTCCGGATGCAGTTAGGCTGTCCGGCGATGGTTTATATAATCTGCAGCAGCAAGCGCTTCAGCAATGTGGCGACCTGATGGACAGAGTTACTATTTGCGACCTGATGAATACTGGCGACCTTGATGCGGATGTAGAAACTTTCAGAAGTAAAATTGGTATCAACAACCTGAAATATGGTGCAGCTTATACGCCCTGGCTTAAAACGCAGCTTCCAAAATCCGTTCATTACAGAAATATCACTTTGAAACGAGGCTCGGGTTCGACAGTTTTGCTTGAAAACCTGACCAGTGATGCAGCTACCAAAGCTTTGATAGCGGATCTGAGAACAGCAATCTCAGAATCAAACAATGTTAAAAGTTCGATTATCGAAGCTGTTGCAGGAGCAGGCAAAACCCTGAAACAAACTTTCGATGCAGCTATTGATACTTATGACAGCACGATAACAACTGCTTCAACGCTGGCCACTATCAGGACCGAATTGAGGAAAATTTATTCTTTAATTAACGGTATTGGAGAAACCCTATTCGCCTTCAGAAGCGGGCTGACCGCCTCCAGTTTGATAAAACAAGCCGATGTGGACAATATTGTAACCAACTACAATTTGAAAAACGATTTTCAGACATTGGTAAACAATAGTTTCGCTTTTGGTGCAACCAGAATTTTTACTGATGGATCAACTACATCCTATGTTACGCCTGCTTCGGCAACACCTTTCACTGACGTAATAACTGCTTTGGTTGTTACCGACACGGGCGACGGTGGACCAATTGACGCTGCATATGCTGCTGCGGCTTCTGATTATGACCGTGGGACTTTAGCACGAAATGCAGCGAAAGATGCTTTTGCCAGCTTCAATGCGGCAATTGCCAATTTGGTTGCAACAGCCACCAAAAATGAATTAACCAAGGAAGAAAGTTTAGGCCAGGCATTTGGATTATATAAATCCATTTTGACGAAAATCAATGAAACACTTTCAGAATTGCCTCCAAGCGGTGCAATTGCTGGTATCTATTCTTATGTTGACAATACCCGTGGAGTTTGGAAAGCCCCGGCAAATGTAAGTTTAAGCGGGGTAAGTGGTTTAACTGAAAAAATTGATTTCGAAGACCAGAAAGATTTGAATGTTGATGTAAATGCAGGAAAATCAATCAACGCAATCCGCAGTTTTACAGGAAAAGGAGTCCTCGTTTGGGGTGCTCGAACTCTGGCAGGAAACGACAACGAATGGCGTTATGTTCCCGTTAGGAGATTTTTCAATATGGCCGAAGAATCCATTAAAAAATCAACCTATTGGGCTGTTTTTGAACCCAATGACGCCAACACCTGGGTGAAAGTAAAAGCAATGATTGAAAACTACCTGACCAACAAATGGCGCGATGGTGCCCTGGCAGGCTCAAAACCTGATGAAGCTTTCTTTGTAAAAGTTGGCCTTGGCCTGACTATGACTCCATTGGATATCCTGGAAGGAAGAATGAATGTTGAAATCGGTATGGCAGTAGTACGCCCAGCTGAATTTATCATTTTGAAATTCTCACACAAAATGCAGGAATCCTGATATTAACTGAATTTTAAACTTTAAAAACTATAAATATGGCATATCCATTACCGGTTTTCCACTTCATCGTAAATTGGGGTGGAACCCAAGTAGGTTTCTCAGAAGTTTCGGGCTTAAACATAGAGTCGCAGGTAATTGAATACCGCGATGGCGCAAGCCCAGAATACTCCTCGCGCAAAATGCCCGGGCTGAAAAAGTTTGCTAATATTACCCTCAAACGTGGCATTGTGAAAAGCGACAATGAATTTTTTGCATGGCTGAATACAACCAAGCTCAATACGGTTGAACGGCGCGATTTGACTATTAGCCTTCTGAATGAAGAGCATGCGCCTGTTATGACATGGAAGGTAAACAATGCTTTCCCGGTTAAGGTTGAAGGACCTTCGCTGAAAGCTACCGGAAATGAAGTGGCTATTGAAAGTGTTGAATTAGCCCACGAAGGTTTAAGTGTTGAAAATGAATAAAATTTTATACTGAATTTTATCCAGGCCTAAATTTTTAAAGCTTCTTTAAACTTAATTTATTGAAACCATGTATTATCCACCGGTTGGCTTTTTCTTTAAAGTTGAATTTATAGGATTGGACGGCGTTACAGAAAACGACAACCGTTTCCAGTCGGTTTCCGGTATTAATATGGATATTGGTACGGAAGAAGTGCGTGAAGGAGGTGAAAACAGGTTTGTCCACAAACTGCCACAAAGCGCAAAATTCCCAAATTTAATATTAAAAAGAGGAATGCTGACCGATTCTGGTTTGATAAAGTGGTTTGAAGATGCAGTACAAAATTTTGATTTTAAACCTATTACAGTTCAAGTTTCATTATTGAATGAAAAAATTGAACCCCTCGTCAGTTGGAAATTTGTAAATGCTTACCCGGTGAAATGGGAAATTTCCAGCCTCGACGCTGTTAGAAATGAGGTGGTGGTTGACACCATCGAAATCGCTTATCAATATTTTACTAGATCCTGAAAAAATGCCGATAGAAATAAGAGAACTTGTGATAAAAGCCACAGTAGGAGATGCTTCTCAGCAAAGTGGCAGTTCGGCTGAGAAACCTGGAAAAAAACAGGAAGCGATTATTGAGGAGGCAGTTGAAAATGCACTTGAAATTATCAAACGCAAAAAGGAAAGATAATGTCTGCAGGAAAATTGGAAAAAATGCTCATCGAAGCTTATAAAGATGCCCTTTATAATGATAAGGACAGCAATGAGTTTGTGGCTATGTTCAATCCGGAGCAATATTCCATTCGTTATGAAATTGAAAGTGATGATACCAGTGGCTCAGGCACATCGGGCAGTTCACAAACTTTTCAGCGGCTAAAACCCCAGGATCTGTCGCTTGATTTTACCATTGATGGAACAGGTGTTAGTGGCGAGAAAGTTGAAGTTCCCGACAGGGTAAAAAATTTTCTCGATGTTGCCTACGAATACCAGGGCGACCAGCACAGGCCAAGATACCTGAAAATAGTTTGGGGAACCTTGATTTTCAAATGTGTGTTGAAGTCAGCAAATGTCAATTACACGCTTTTCAACCCTGAAGGACAACCATTACGGGCTAAAATTTCAGCATCGTTTAGTGGTTTTATCGAAGATACGTTGAGAGCTGCCCAGGAAGACAGTTCTTCACCTGATTTAACGCATATGCGAATTGTCAGGGACGGCGACACACTTCCTTTGATGGCCTACAATATTTACGGCGACTCGAAATATTATTACCAGGTTGCCGAGATAAACGGCCTGAGCAATTTAAAAAAGCTCGAAACCGGTCAAAAAATATTTTTCCCACCACTAATTACTGATAAATAATGCCTCCGGAAAGAACCATACCAGCCTCACGGCCAAGCGATTTGCCAAGTTTCAAGATTCTGTCTGAAGGAAGTCAAATTAGTGATGCATACAATGTTTTGTCGATTGTTGTGGATAAATCAGTCAATAAAATTCCTTTTGCACAGCTTATTTTAAAGGATGGAGATGCAGCCAGCGAAAATTTTGCTTTAAGTAATGAAGACATTTTTGTTCCGGGTAAAAATATTGAAATAAAGGCCGGTTATCATGGTGATGAAGTAACTATTTATAAAGGAATTGTTATCAAACATGCCTTGAAAGTAAAACAAAATGGTGCTTCTGTTCTGAAGGTTGAATGCAAGGACAAAACTGTGAAGCTGACTGTTGGTAGGAAAAATAAGTATTTTCTTGAGCAAACAGATAGTGAAATTTTTGAGGAAATTATAAACAATTACAGCCTTGAAAAAGATGTTGAGTCCACTTCGGTGCAGCACAAGGAAATGGTTCAATATTATTCAACTAACTGGGATTTCATTGTTTCGCGTGCCGAGGCCAATGGATTGCTTGTTATTGCAAGCGATAATAAAATTACTATCATCAAACCTGAAATAAGTTCGGCAGTTCTTTCCCTGGTTTATGGTGCAACGGTTTTGAGTTTTGAAGCTGAAATGGATGCGCGTAACCAGTTTTCTTCTATTAAATCAAATTCATGGGATTATACCAACCAGGAAATGGTTGATGCTGAAGCGGAAGACCCGAGTATTCAACAAGGAGGGAATTTATCGGTTCAGGATATTTCTCAAACAATTGCTTTAGATAACCTTGAATTAAAGCACAGCGGAAAAGTGGAGGAAACTGAGCTTCAAGCATGGGCAAACGCAACTGCACTAAAAAGTGAACTGTCCAAAATCAGGGGAAAAGTTAAATGCCAGGGATTTAGCGGCATCAAACCGGGAGACACTTTGGAACTTTCTGGCTTTGGAGACCGTTTTAATGGAAAGGCTTTTGTTTCAGGCGTATCTCAGCAAATTGTTGATAACGTGTGGACTACAGATATTGTTTTTGGCCTTTCACCGAACTGGTTCATACATGAAGATGATATAGTTGAAGTGGAAGCATCAGGTCTGCTTCCAGGAATTCACGGAGTGCAAATTGGTGTAGTTTCAGCTTTGGAGGGTGATCCTGACGGAGAAGACAGAATCCAGGTAAAACTTCCGGTTATTGACCCAAACGATGAAGGTATCTGGTCGAGAATTAGCACGCTCGATGCTGGCGAAAACCGCGGTTCATTTTTCAGGCCTGAAATTGGCGATGAGGTACTTGTTGCTTTCATTAATGGCGATCCGCGTGATGCC
>DATCTB010000497.1:0-3049 GCA_036568185.1 Bacteroidales bacterium
TGGTTAAATAATCCGCTATCCAAAATCTCAAATAAAAATAAGATTTAAGAATTACAGTTACAAATGAATGACTATTGACTAGTTGCTTTTAAATCCGAAATCGACAATCCGAAATCTGCAATCTCTTGCTCCCTCCACTTGAGGGAGGGTTGGGGTGGGGTCAGATTCCCTGCTTATTATTCGTGTACTTCGTTATCAGCGTAGTCTTCAAATCCTGGAACAGTTTCAACGTCTCATTCTGACGGCTGATGGTTAAGTCGGTGATATATTGTTTGGCTTTCTTCGGGCTCTTTTTGTTTAGCTCCATAAAAGTAGAATCCACAGTCGCCTGCTCATCAAAGAAGCGCTGTTCCAGTGGGTCACGGACGGCGTGCAGATCTTTCACCGCATCCTGCCATTTCAGGTACAAGAGGTTGTCCACAAAATCTACAGCCCAGCGCATCGAATTATCATCGTACACATCTTTGTCATAGGTTTTGTAACACTCGGCCACATCCGTCACGCCGGCATACATGGGCACATAGGCGCTGGTATAGGCATTGTCAACATAAAACCAATAAATGCCACCAATCTCGTTGGGCAGCCAGCCACGCAACTGGGCAATCATGCCGTATTCGCCACGGGCACGGGCCACATTGCGGCGCATGTTTATTTTCAACAATTTCCGCATATCAGCCGTTGGAAAAGGCGTAGCATGCGGACTGTGCACCATTTCGCCTTTCGGGCCGGGATAGTACCAGCCGGGTGCATTTTCCTTATCGTAAATGGTACCCGAAAAAGTGGAACGCTGGAAAGCCATGATATCCTGAACCGTCATTTTTTTGTTGGGAACAATGCTGAACGGGTAAATGGAAATTGGCTCAACATATTGAATGTACTGCTCTTCACCGGCAAAAGGGTTGGTGGTAAAGCGGTCCGGAAGTTCTGGAAGCGTGGGGTTGAATATGGCATTGAACAACCAGAAACGGCTGGTGGCCCACTCGCGCGGAACGGGTGCATACACATCCTGCCACACAAAATCCTGCCCGCTGTTTGGGTCGTACCAGCCATGGGCAATTGCTTCGCTCATATAATTGGACGATGCCCTGAAATTGGCGGTGTCTTTCAAATCAATTTGCTTGATGATGCTCCAGTTTGGAATCATGATGGCCTGGTTGTCGGGGACACGCTGGGCAGCCCAGATGGCGCCGGGTTTGCCGCTTTCGGGTGTCCAATCATTGCCAACGGCAAAAATTTCCAGCACCCAGATTTCCTTGGTATCAGCCAGCACCAGCGATTCAGATTCGCCCACGCAGCTTGGCCTGAAACCGTATTTTTCCATTAGCGCCGTGATGAGTTTCAAAGCCTGTTTGGCAGTTTTGCAGCGCTGTAAAGCAAATGCCTGCGCCTGTTCCACCGTCATAATCTGCTTGCAAATGGTGTCGTTCAGTTTCAGTTCTTCGCGCATGCTGGTGGTGCTTTCGGCTATCGTCAGTTGCCATTCGTTCATTTGCGGGTAGGCCGACTGGAAATAGCTGTAGGTTTTGTCAACCTGCGGAATCATACCCAGCGTATCGCCGTAATCTCCCAGCGGGCGGCCCAGGTCAACCATTCCCCAGTAAACCGGCGCCATGCTTCCGGCAGCAAAAAACTGTCCCGGCATCACATGCACGCGGCAATCGGGGCCAGCATCGGAATGCGAAATAAGCACCGAGCCATCGGCAGTGGCATCTTTACCCACCGCAATAATGGTACAGGAATAGGAAGCCAGGTTGAAGCCCAGCAGCAAACAAACAAGCAAAGCAACAAAAGTATTTTTCATAAAATTGATTTTTGGAATTTGGAAAAGGGTAAAAATAGGAAAATATGGGAATAGAGGAACAATTCTATAATTTGAAAAATAGATTGAGATTTATTTTTAATTTTAAGCGATAAAAATTTATTTTATTTGAATAATGAAGAAAATATAGTAAGTGAATATTTAAAATCAATAGGTTTTAATTTAATTAAATATGAACCTAACGGCAATGTTCCTCCTGACTTTTCAATCGAAGACAATAACATTGCGATTGAAGTACGTAGGTTAAATGAAAATTATTTTTCTGGGAATAAAACAATAGGATACCAAGAAGAATTTTATCAAATTTGGCAATTTCTTGAACAATTTCTTGAACAGTATACAAATGAAAATTTAAGAAAAAGTTACTGGATAAGTTTTAGTTTCATGAGACCAATTCCAAAAATTAAAGTTCTTAAAAAGAAATTAAAACAACATCTTGATAATTATTTTCTAAATCCTTTAGATGATGTAGAATTAGAAATTACAGAAACATTTTCAATAAGGCTATATTTTAAAGAATTAGATGCAAAACCCAAGTTGTTATTAACTTCATCACATGATGAAAATAGTGGAGGTGTTGTATCACAAATCTATCTCAATAATATTAATCATTGCATAGAAGAAAAAACAAAAAAAATACAAAATTACAGGGCTAGTTATCAAGTATGGTGGATAATACTTGTCGATACTCTCGTTTACAGAATGTCAAAATCAAATGATTTCGAGAAAATTAGTAATAACATAATTCTTCCTAAAATTTGGAATAAACTAATCATACTAAATTCTGAAGATAAAACACCCCTAATCATCATATCTAATTGATTTATTAACCCCATGCTGGCGCAAGTTTTTAACTCGTGCCTCCTAATCCCATAATTGCTTCCAGTACTTTTTAATATTATTTATCAGACAAAACAAACTGGATTCCCCTCTGCTGGCGCGAGTTTGTAACTCGTGCCTCCTATTCCCATAATTGCTTCCAGTGCTTTTTAATATTATTTATCAGACAAAACAAACTGGATTCCCTTTTTCAAGGGAATGAAGAGAGATTCACCCAAATTAGCATACCTTTTAAACTCGTATCTTCCCAACTCCCCCAAATTATAACCCCAGTATATATTCAAATTAAATCAATTTTTATATTAGTAATTTGATACATTTGTTTCTTTATAAAGCTCTTAACTAAACAAATTGATTTAACAATGTCAATACTAAATCCATACTACTATG
>DATCTB010000498.1:0-3192 GCA_036568185.1 Bacteroidales bacterium
GGTTGATTCGGAAGTAATGATGCGCCATTTGAGCGATAAATACAAAGTCAGCCACGATAGCAACGAGCCATCGGATGTGGTGGTTATCAACACCTGCGGTTTTATCCAGGATGCAAAAGAGGAATCTGTTGACACCATTCTTCGGGCTGTTGAAGCTAAAAATGCTGGCGACTTGAGCAAAGTGTACGTTACTGGTTGCCTTTCGGAAAGATATAGAGATGACCTCAAGGAACAAATTGCAGGCGTTGATGGTTTTTTTGGAACTAATGAATTGGCTGAAGTACTGAAAACATTGGAAGTTGATTATAAAAACGACTTGCTTGGCGAAAGGATTATCACTACTCCTAAACATTATGCATACCTGAAAATATCGGAAGGCTGCAACCGCACCTGCTCATTTTGTGCCATCCCGCTGATGCGGGGAAAACACAAATCCAGGCCGAAAGAAGATATTATCAAAGAAGTGGAATTTCTTGCGGCCCAGGGTGTAAAAGAAGTGTTGCTCATTGGCCAGGAGTTAACCTATTACGGCATCGACCTGTATAACCAGCGCGAATTGCCAAACCTTATCCAGGAAATTTCTGAAGTACAAGGCATTGCCTGGGTTCGTTTGCATTATGCCTATCCATCTGGTTTTCCGCTTACGTTGCTGGATGTTATTCGTGATAACAAAAAAGTTTGCAACTACCTCGACCTTCCTCTACAGCATATCAACAACCGTATTTTATCGTCGATGAAACGTAGGATGAGCAAGAAAGGCACTCTAGATTTAATCAATAAAATAAGGGAAGAAGTTCCGGGCATTACTTTACGGACAACCTTGATAGTTGGCTATCCCGGCGAAACTGAAGAAGAATTCCAGGAACTGATGGATTTTGTGGCTGAAACCCGTTTCGACAGGCTGGGTGTGTTTGCCTATTCCCACGAAGAACATACCGGTGCTTATTTGCTGAAAGACGATGTGCCGATGAAAGTGAAACAGCAAAGGCTTGAAAAACTGATGGAATTGCAGCAGCAAATTTCCTATGATTTGAATCAGGAAAAAGTTGGAAAACAATTTGCTGTCCTGGTTGACCGCGTTGAAGGCGAAAACTACATTGGGCGCACCGAATTTGACTCTCCTGAAGTGGACAATGAAGTTATCATTACCAGCCCCGATAAAAAACTGAAACCGGGAAAATTCTACCTGGTCAAAATCACCAAAGCCGATTTCTTTGATTTGTATGGTGAAAGGATTGAATTAAAGAGGTATAAGGCTTAAAGTTCAAAGTTTAAAGTTTAAAGTTCAATGTTTAAAGTTTAAAAGACAAAGCTCAATTTTCGGACTGGAAATAGGGGGTATAGCAATCTTCAAGTGCAATTCTTTTCATCACAAGACTTTTTTAGCGTAAGGTGAAATAACCTGGCTTAAAATGATGGCTTTTATCGATACCCCTTTCCCCCACAATACTTGCAAGGTGTTTTGGTCTTTAGATAACCTAAGCCTTTACAGGTCGAGCAGGCATCCTGTGTTGGGTTATTCGTAATTACTTCCTTTTGTTGCACACCCGATTCTTGTCCGATTAAATTACCCTGGTTATCGTAGGCAGATTTGTTATAAGGGGTTTCGGTGGTTGAATAATGAGTATGGGCATTGGTTACATATCCTTTTCCCAGGCAACTGATACAACTTCTGGTTTCATAACCGGTGCCATTGCAATAAGGGCACATTTGCTTTGTATTTGCAGCCTCCTGCCTTGCTTTGGTTGCTGCCGCTTCTTCTGCTAGCTTATATTCAGCAACTTCACGGTAATATTGGTCTAGCCTTGCTTGCTCAGCGCGTTTTGCTTCTTCATTTGCAGCAGTTTCCTGTTCCCATCGAATCCTGTTTTCCTCATACAATTTGTTCCAGTTTGGGTTGTTTCTCCCGTAAACCAGAATATTGACGGTAGCATAATCAGGCGTTTCAAAATCCAGGTTCTCATCTTTTCCTACGGTTACATAATATACAGACGAGTCAGGGCGATAGGCATTTGTACATTCAACATAAAACTTGTTGTCAAAAGGCGATTCATCAACAAAATCAATCCTTTCATCAATGTAGGGGACTAATTGTTGAAACTGAATGCCGCTGCTCATATCACTTTCATAAACTATGACAAATTGGTCGTCGTATTTATCCAATGGTGTAAGCACTTCATAATATTCTCCCCTTCTAAGTTCGATATTTTTCCGCTCCGTAAATGGGGCTTTTATTCCTTTTTGTGCCAGCATGGCTTTTAATCTTTGCAACTCAGCCGCCTTGGCTTTCTTATTTATCTCCTGGAATGCATCATATTTTATTTTGTTCTCTTCAGTCCACGAAAAAAAATAGAAAGGGCAGGTAATAGTTGGATTTGATTTTTCGATATTGAATCCTATATAAACATAACATTTTTCAAGAGAGCCCATTAAACTGATATCAAAAGCCCGGATACCGGCAAGGCTGATGTCCACGCTGGTTTTCCATTCCCAGGTATGGTTTTCATTGTCATACAGAAAGGGAGGGTTGCAAAAAATTTCACGAACCTTTATGCTATCATTGTATGGCAACACAACTTTTATATGGCGCTCATTTGCGCGGCTGACCGTTGCCTCTGCTTGAATTGAATAGTCATAATCTGATTCAATAGTTGACCATTTGTCAGTCCAGAAATTACAATCTGCAGGATAATTCATTGCACGCAAATAATTGGTAATTGAATCGCCAACATAATTAATCCTTTGCAACAATGCATCATCCTGAGCCTTTAGCAAACCTGAGGTTGACGCAAAAAACATCAATAAAAACAAAGAGCAAATTGAAGATTTTTTTGCAATAAGATTTGTTTTCATAGGATGGAATTTATTTGAGCAAATATGATTAAAATTAAAATCAGAATATTGAAGAGGCTGTAAATATTTATTTAACCCAAAGCAAAAGTGAGGCAGGCAGTGGGCTGAGGGCGAGGAGCTAAGGGCTGAGGGCAAGGAAAATCCTTCAATTGTAAGCCGACTAAGGAAGCGTGGCAATCTTTTCACGCAAAGAGTGCAAAGCCAGGAAACGCAAAGCGCGCGAAGAAATAAGATAAATCTTCAAATCAAAATCTCTGCGTTCTTAGCGTGTTTTCGTTCTTTGCGTGAAATATTTAATGAGGGCTACTAACTCAAAAACTGTTCATCAATAAATTTCTG
>DATCTB010000499.1:0-3675 GCA_036568185.1 Bacteroidales bacterium
AGGTTTGTGAAGAATTAGAAAGTTCTTTCAGTATTTTTAATTTTAAATAACTGTATTCTTTTCTCAGAAAGTTAAATTCCACTCAAGTTTTTTTTACTAAAAAGCTGGGTAGGTTTTTATTTTAAAAATCAGCATCTGAAAAGGTAACTGTTATCTAAGGAGATATACTGACAAAAAAAAAGCACACGGAAACCCGCGTGCTTTCACTATATTTCAGAAAAAAAGTCCTTTACTGCACAACAATCTTTTTCACTTTTCCGTATTGCGATGTGCCCAACCTAACTATGTAAGCACCTTTTTCGGCATAAGATAAGTCGAGGCGGTAAGTGTATTTTCCGTTGATATTTTCCACCCTGTTTTCAACCAGCTTCTGTCCAAAAACATTGTGCAGGTTGATAATCAGCGTTTCTTTTACTTCAGTACTTGCCATCGAAATTTCAAAGATATTATTTCCCAAAGTTTTTACCATTAAATCAGAATTGTTGAAAGGAATTGACTCCACTCCCACATTTATTACAATATTGGCAGTATAATCTTCTGTTTCGCCATAAGTGCTTCCAAGGCAGGCGTCGTCAGGTACAGGACCGCCCTGTCTTGTTTTGGCTCTCAAAATATGCTCACCCAGGATTGCTTCATTTGGAATGGTCAATGGCATGGTTTCAACATAATATCCACCGGTTTGTCCGGGTGCTATCTGGTAATTGTTCACCACCACTTCATCGGTTTCAAAAACAAAATTATCGTTAAAATCAATCCATACCTTCACATATTGGCTTCCGTAGTAGGTGGAAATTGTAAGGTCGTTGAGGCTATTGTCTTCCAGGTCTGTTGACAGGTAAGTAAAGTCACCATATCCGTTGGGTGAGCAATTGTTGGTAGTGTCAATTGTTCCAAGCTGAAACATGAAAATACCCGAGCCCGTGTTGCAATTGGATACCGGCTGGCACAAGGTATTGGTTATTACCGTTGCGATTGTATCATTTTGAAGCTGGGCATCGTCAGCCAGCGAAGTATAGGCAGATAAACTATAGCTTTCCAATGCCATCATATCGCCGGTTTGCATAAAGGTATAATCCAGTGAAGAAAGCATTTCCAGCGGTCCGGCAACCTGCTCAGTAACCAGGGTTTCATCCAACTGATAATGCACATCGAAGTCGGTTTGGGAAACAGTCCCGAAGTTGTGAATTGTAATAGTGATTTCTTCTTCGCTGCTCAAACCACTTCCTGAAACGGGTGAAACAATGGCAGTTACTCCAATATCATCAGGATATAAAAAAGTTACGTTTTTCCTAATTGTATCATTTTCGCGGTACTCATCCCCTACCAGGTCGGTATAGGCAGTTATTTCGTAGGTTGCACCAACTTCGCTCATATCCGCTTTTGTTTCAAACGTATATTGAAATTCATTTCCTGAAGGAATGGTATCAAGAATAAATTCGGTAACAACTTGCACTCCATCCAAGGTATAGCTAACCGGTGTGCTTATTTGCTCGACTCCGCCATAATTAAAAACTGTAACCGTTATCGAAGTTGTATCTGATAAAGGTCCATCAACGGGCTCGTCAATGCTTACAACGCCAACCTCGTTGGCAAAGTTGGATGCAATTTGAAAAACACCAACTACATCAGTTCTTTGGCTGCTCTTGAAATATTCTGCAATATGCCAGAAAGTTTTGTCGTTTGACGGATCCAACGAAAGCTGAACATAGTCAGCGAGGCGGTTAGAAGGATTGTTGCTGGTGCTTTGAGCAATCAGCGTTTCATCAAGGGTCATTTGCCCAAGTGGGTCGTTGGCATACCTTCCGGTAAAATAAATGGCTATTCTTTCCTGTGTGCTGCAGGTTGTGTAACCCATTCCAATATTTCCCTGCCCATCCATAACCATACTTCCTGAAAAAGTATGTTTATCATTGTAAGGTGAGAGATAGGTTCCCTCCTGATAAATTTCCCATGGGTCGCTGTCAGTTGCCTGGCGGAATTCAAACCAGCGAATACCTGCCAATTCACCGCTTGAACCGTCTGTATCTACAACAAAGTTGAAAATGGCTGAATTGTAAGTTGGGAATCTCCTGTACTGCGCCTGGTTCATGATGGTTGCCTGAAGCACATCCTGGTCAGGGCCACCGGGCTGGGGAACATTGCTGAAAGAACCACCATCAAATACTGAAATAAAAGGTGTAGTTTCAATTTCAATAGGCTGAGAAATAGTAGAATTGGAAATGTCATCCCAATCCACGTTTACTGTCCAAAATTTCAGGTGGTCGGTTGAAACGCCACTCCAGGCATCGTCCTGCATATATACTACAGTTGCATTTCCGGCGGGTGGCAAATCATTGTTTGTTACATTAAAAAACTGGGGGCTATAAAAACCCGAAGTAGTAATTCCCGGTAACGGAAATCCAACAAATTGGGCTGCATTACCAAGTAACATTTCATCACGTTCAACGGCAAAAACTTTATTTGAAGCACCAATATTTGCTGTAACATAGTAGCCATCTGACCACACCGAGAATTTGGTATAATCAGGAAACTGGCCTGTTTCAAAGCCAGTGGTGTATATATACCAGCCATCGTTTACAGGGTCGGCACCCTGGCAAACGGCCATATTAAAACCATTTGGATTGCCATCAAATTCAGTTATCACAAACCGCTCCGCTTCTGCATCGTAAAAAACAATGGGGTCGCCTATGGCATTTCCAGGGAATAAAGTGCTCAGTGAAGCTGCCGGGGTAAGCGGATTTCCTTCTTTATCAAAAATTCTAAAACCAATATTCCATGCACCAATAAAATGGTCAGGGCCTACAGCTCCGGTAGGATCGGATGGTGTGTAGGAAGAAACATTGGCATCAAAAACCAGCAATGGTTCTTTCGCATCACGCTTCGTAGCCGACATTTGGTTCTCAACCAACGCGTCATTGCCTTTTGGAAATCCTTTTCCGGGAACGGTAATATTTGCGCCTCTTCTTTTTTCAGGACCTAATTTCGGTTCTTCATTTGGTTCAACACCTTTAAAAGTACCGTCTTTAATTTGTTGTGCAATACTTGGAACAACAATTGGTTTTTGCATAATTCCATACTCTCCGGCTTTTTCGGCACCTGGATTTTGAGAAAACAAGGTTGAAGAAGCAGAAAGAACAATTGCTACTAAAATCAGAATAGTAAAATTTATTTTCATAGTAAAGAAATGTGATTTGATTATAGGCCTTTTAAAAAATAATTGCGGCTAAAATAGATATAATTGATGAATGCTTAATTTATATTTATTTAGTTTAGAGAACAAATTGCGAAGATACGTTGCACGGATTTGAAAAAACCAAAGCAAAACATGGAAATAATGTAATAAGAACCAATTGTTCGTGTAGAATTACCTGTTTTAATGCCAGAGAAAGAATTGTTCGTGTACAATTGCTTGAATTAACGTCAAGGAACCAATTGTTCGTGCACAATTGCCTGTTTTAACGCCTGGGAAGGAATTGTTCCTGATTTTTTATTAAAAAAAAAAGAAAAATGCTGAAAGTAGTTTAATCATCCACTTCAAAATCTTCTTTACCGGCACTGCAAACTGGGCAATACCAGTCGTCGGGCAAGTCTTCGAAAGCAGTTCCTGGAGGAATGCCGGTGTCGGGGTCGCCTTCTTCCGGGTCATAAATATGTCCGCAAACCAGGCAACGGTAT
>DATCTB010000500.1:0-4524 GCA_036568185.1 Bacteroidales bacterium
GTATTTCCAAAAAGTAAGCCTGCATAGCGCAAAGGAAGGCGGTTATCATGGTCAGAACTTAAATTATAAGGAAAATGCATTTCCTCAGTATTGATATTGATATCGGGTTGAAACAAGCGGTTGAATAATACAAAACCATCAACACCCTTGTGGCTCATTTCGCCAAAGGTGTAGAGCGGGTTGGTGTAAAATGAGCTTAATTTAACGCTAACCGGAATTTTTACTGCATTTTTAACTCCTTCAATCACATCCAGTTCTTCCTTCAGGATAGCAGCACCATCCATATCAAAGTCTTTGGGGTTATTGTAAAAGTTAAGTTCCAAAGCATCAGCACCGGCACTTTCAAGTTTTTTGGCATATTCATACCAGGTGTCGTCATAAACGCAGTTGAGGCTGGCGATAAGCGGAATAGTCAATGCTTTTTTTGCTTCTTCAAAATGCATTAAAAACTCATCAGGACCGGCTTCGTACATGTCACTTGGGAAAAGCGAGGTCATTTCAGCGTTACGGTCGTTATAATCAGTCAACTCCTGGTCGAGAATAAGGTTCTCCAGGTGGATTTGTTCTTCGAACAACGATTTGTAAACAATAGCTGCTGCACCGGCATCTTCCAGTTTTTTTAACATTACCGTATCAGTTACCAGGTTGCTGGCACCAACTATAATAGGGTTTTTCAAGGTTAATCCAAGGTATTTTGTTGTCAGGTTCATGAGGTTGAAATTTTGAAAATGTACATTAAAATTTGAAGGGTATAAAAATACTATAAATTCATTTTCAAATTCGGGACTTCGTAATCTAAAATGATTTTAAATTGAGAGTTTGACATATTAAATTCTCAATATATAGCCTGCTTCCATATTTTAATTCAGTATTTTTGCGGGGCTTTTTTCTAAAGGTAGAGGAACAAAAATCTTCCCGGCAGGAAAATCAAATATCATACTAAATTGGTATTCAAACGAAAAGAAACACTAAAGGACTTTTTGATAATTTTTAAAATATTTCAATAGATGAAAAGAAAGAAAAGATTCACAACT
Organism: Bacteroidales bacterium; assembly: GCA_036568185.1. Classification (GTDB taxonomy): domain Bacteria; phylum Bacteroidota; class Bacteroidia; order Bacteroidales; family F082; genus DATCTB01. The sequence goes on from DATCTB010000500.1 coordinate 1,035, forward strand.
TGCGACGGTAACTATGCCGCGGCGCATGTTGCCTATATGTTCAGCGAAGTAGCTGCCATTTACCCCATCACCCCTTCATCAACCATGGCTGAGTATGTTGACGAATGGGCTGCATTTGGCAAGAAAAATATATTTGACGAAACCGTCCGCGTTGTAGAAATGCAGAGTGAAGGCGGGGCTGCGGGCGCTGTTCATGGTTCATTGCAAGCCGGAGCGCTTACAACAACTTACACTGCTTCGCAGGGATTGTTGCTGATGATACCTAATATGTATAAAATTGCCGGCGAATTGCTCCCAGCCGTTTTCCACGTTAGTGCACGAAGCCTTGCAGCACAGGCATTGTCAATTTTTGGCGACCACAGCGATGTGATGAGCACACGCCAAACCGGTTTCGCCATGCTGGCAACCGGCAGCGTTCAGGAAATTATGGACATTGGCGCCATTGCGCACTTTGCTGCTTTGCGTTCACGTGTCCCTTTCCTTCACTTTTTCGATGGTTTCCGCACTTCTCACGAAATCCAGAAAGTTGAATATTTTGAAGTTGATGATTTAAAACATTTATTCCCATGGGAAGATTTGCAAAAATTCAGGGACAACGCATTAAACCCCGAACACCCTGTAACCCGCGGAACAGCTCAAAACCCTGATATTTATTTCCAATCTCGCGAAGCAGCCAACCGTTTCTACGACCCAATTCCTGATTTGGTTGAAGAATATATGGGCGAAATCAAGAAATTGACCGGGCGCGAATACCACCCATTTGTATATTATGGTGCTGAAGATGCTGAAAATATTATCATCGCCATGGGTTCGGTTACCGAAACCATCCGCGAAACCATTGATTATTTAAATGAAAAAGGTGAAAAAGTTGGTTTGGTGGCAGTTCATTTGTACCGCCCATTTTCACCCAAATATTTTTTAAATGTTATTCCAAAAAGCGTAAAAAGAATTACAGTTCTTGACCGCACCAAAGAGCCTGGCGCCAATGGCGACCCACTGTACCTTGATGTGATGGAACTTTTTTACGGTAAAAAAGATGCGCCTATAATCGTAGGTGGAAGATATGGTTTGAGTTCAAAAGACACTACTCCCGCGATGATTATTTCGGTTTATAACAACATGAAACAGAAAGAGCCGAAAAATCAATTTACAGTTGGAATTGTTGATGATGTATCGTTTAAGTCTTTGCCTTTATTACCTGAAATCAACATTTCACCCAAAGGCACTTTTTCAGCCAAATTCTACGGGCTTGGCGCTGACGGTACCGTAGGTGCAAACAAAAATTCTATTAAAATTATTGGTGAAGCCACTGATAAATATGTTCAGGCATATTTTGCCTACGATTCAAAGAAATCGGGCGGTATCACCACTTCGCACCTTCGTTTTGGCGACCACCCAATTCGTTCACCTTATCTGGTGAGTACTCCCGACTTTGTGGCTTGCCACGTTCCGGCATATTTAAATAAATATGATATGCTGAAAGGCATGAAAAAAGGTGGAACTTTCCTCCTGAACAGTATTTGGGACGATGAAGAAACCAAAGACCGTTTGCCGAATCACATGAAAAAATTCATGGCTGAAAACGATATTAAATTTTACACACTAAATGCCACGAAAATTGCTGCTGAAATTGGACTTGGAAGCCGCACCAACACTTTGATGCAGGCTGCTTTTTTCAAAGTTGCTGAAGTAATTCCTTATGCCCTGGCTGATGAATTGATGAAGAAATTTATTTACAAAAGCTATGGCAAAAAAGGTGAAGAAATCGTTAGGATGAACAACCTTTCGGTTGATAAAGGCGCTGAAGTAACTGAAATAATTGTTCCGAAAGAATGGGCAAATATTAAGTTGAAAAAAGAAGCTGACCCTTACGCTGATATGCCTGAGTTTATCCGCAATGTAGTCAAACCTATTGACCATTTAAGAGGCGATGATTTGCCGGTTAGCGCATTCCTTGGCAGAGAAGACGGTACTTTCCCGCAAGGGACCACAGCGTATGAAAAACGCGGTATTGCGGTTGACGTTCCCGAATGGCAACCCGACAATTGTATCCAGTGCAACCAGTGCGCATTTGTTTGCCCTCACGCTGCAATTCGCCCATTCCTGCTTGATGAAATTGAAGCTGCCAATGCTCCTGAAGGAACCGTAATGCTTGAAACAAAAGGCAAATTGGCTCCAAACAAATACCGCATCCAGGTTAGTGTATTGGATTGTACAGGCTGCGGAAGTTGTGCCGATGTTTGCCCTTCCAAGGAAAAATCATTAATCATGAAACCACTTGGCGAGCAGATGGAAGAAACCACCCGCTGGGATTATTTGGTTAAAAATGTAAAAGTTAAAGAAACGGTTATCGACAAATTTGCTTCGGTAAAAAACAGCCAGTTTGCGCCTACTTTATTCGAGTTTTCAGGTGCTTGTGCCGGTTGTGGAGAAACTCCATACATCCAGCTAATCACCCAGCTTTACGGCGACAGGATGATGATTGCCAATGCAACAGGTTGCTCCTCCATTTATGGCGGTTCAGCGCCATCAACACCTTACACAACAAACGCTGAAGGCAAAGGGCCGGCTTGGGCTAATTCCTTGTTTGAGGACAATGCAGAGTTTGGTTTTGGAATGGCTACTGCTGTGAAACAAATGCGCGAACGCGTTGCCAGGCTGATGAAGTTGGATATGAAGAATGATATCAGTGCTGAACGTAAAGAAGCGTATGAAGGATGGTTGGAAGTAAAAGATTTGGGTGAAGAATCCAAGGCTGCTTCCGCAAAAGTTTCAGCAGTGCTGAAAGGGCAGGAAGATGATATCGCCAAACAATTGATGGCTCTTGAGCAGTATTTTATCAAGAAATCAGTTTGGTCATTCGGTGGAGACGGATGGGCATACGATATCGGCTACGGTGGCCTTGACCACGTGCTTGCTTCCGGCGAAGACATCAATATTCTGGTAATGGATACAGAGGTTTATTCCAACACCGGCGGACAAGCTTCGAAAGCAAGTCCAACGGCAGCAGTTGCTAAATTCGCGACAGCAGGAAAAGAAGTCAGGAAAAAAGACCTTGGCGCCATCTACATGACTTACGGTTATGTATACATCGCACAGGTTGCCATGGGAGCCAACATGAACCAGTATTTCAAAGCTTTGAAAGAAGCTGAAGCATACCCTGGCCCATCGTTGATAATAGCCTATTCACCTTGTATCAGCCACGGTATCAGGACAGGTATGACTGAAGCCCAGGCTGAAGAAAAACTGGCTGTTGAAGGTGGGTACTGGTCATTGTTCCGCTACAATCCATTATTGGAAAAAGAAGGTAAAAATCCTTTCCAACTCGATTCAAAAGAGCCGGATTGGACAAAATTTGAACAATTCCACAACAATGAAGTTCGTTTCCTTTCGTTGAAAAAATCATTCCCGAAAAGGGCAAAAGAACTGAATTCACTTGCTTTGAAGAATGCCAAATGGCGTTATGATTTCTACAAGAGGCAAGCGTCTT
>DATCTB010000501.1:0-5456 GCA_036568185.1 Bacteroidales bacterium
ACTTTTATAAGTGCCAGGTCGGTTGAGGGGTCGGAGCCAACAATTTTTGCAACCATTTCAGTTCTGTTGTTAAAAGTTACAGAAATTTTTTCTGCATTTTCAACCACATGGTTGTTTGTAACAATATAACCGTCAGGCGATATAATTACACCCGAACCAAACGCTACATAGGTGTTGTTTCTGTATGGATTTCCAAAATAGTCCTTGAATGGCCCGAAAAAATATTCGTAAGAATTAGACCTAACATTAACTTCCGTTTTTATATGCACTACCGCGTTTACCGACTTTTCGGCAGCCATTGTAAAATCAGCATCTTGCGGCGGGAAATATCCTGCTGAAATGGCCGGTACCGATGAATCCTCCGTCAAGAATTCCGCCCGTGCATTGTTATTTGTTTGTTTTTCATTTTGTAAAAATGACCATGCGACCAGTATCACAAGTACTGTGCCCAGCACTGCTCCAATAAAACTTTTTGCGAATGTTTTCATTTTCTCTTGTACTTTTGTGATTTAACGATATTTGAAAAGTTTAATTTTGTTTGTTGTGTTAATAAAAGTGAAAATTTAATTTAACAAAAAAAATTAGTTTACTAGTTTGGGCTATTCAAAAATATAACCAAAAACACCGAATATCAGGTTTTTAATATTTTTTAACATGAAACTAAATTTTTGGAAGTACCAGGGAAACGGCAATGATTTCGTAATTATTGACGACTTGAAAGAAGAAACAGAACTTTCTCCCAGGCAAATACAGAAAATTTGCGACCGGCATTTTGGCATTGGTGCTGATGGTTTGATGCTGCTGAGGCCTTCCGGGAAGTTTCATTTCAAAATGCTGTATTACAATTCTGATGGAAACCTTGCAAGCATGTGTGGAAACGGCGGAAGGTGTATTGCAGCCTTTGCTTTTCAAAAGAAAATTGCCCCTGCTAAAATGACTTTTGACGCCTACGATGGCATGCATGAAGCTATTATTGAACAGAATTTTCCAGGAAAAAAAGAAATGGACGTTTCGCTGAAAATGGCTGATGTGAAGAAAGTTGAAAACAACGGGAAGTTTTACTTTCTCGATACCGGCTCGCCCCATTATGTAGAGTTTGTTGACAAAGTGGCAGAATTTGATGTGGTGAAAGAAGGCAGGAAAACAAGGCAAAGTGAACGTTTTTCTCCTGATGGAACCAATGTAAACTTTGTTGAATTGTCGGACGACAGAATGTTTGTGAGAACTTACGAGCGTGGTGTTGAAGATGAAACCCTCTCGTGCGGTACAGGAGTTACCGCTTCCGCTATTGTTGCTTTTTTGGAAAGTGGAAAATCAGGGCTGAAAATACATACCACCGGTGGCGATTTTTCTGTAAAATTTGAAAATAATAAAAATCATTTTTCCAATATCTGGCTGCGTGGACCTGCAAAACAGGTTTTTCGTGGGGAAATTGAAATAGATTAATTGAAGCATTTATGTTGAAAAAAGAAAATATTGTCCTTCGTTCGCCCGAACCTGCCGATGTTGATTTCATTTTTAAAATGGAAAATGACCAATCTCTCTGGCATCTGAGCAATACGCTTACACCTTTTTCAAGATTCGACCTTGAACAGTTTGTAATGCTCTCTGAAAAAGATATTTATGTTACAAAACAAGCCCGTTTTATTATTGAAAAAACAGAAGGTTCCCTTGCAAAAACAATCGGTGCAATTGACCTTTTCGACTTTGAACCGCAACATAAACGCGCCGGAATAGGTATAATGCTATTGGAGCATGAACGGGGACATGGTTATGCAGGCCTTGCTCTCGACATTCTCATAGATTACAGTTTTTCAGTTTTAGGGCTTCATCAACTTTTTTGCAATATTGAAGAAGATAATGAGATCAGCCTGAAACTCTTTCAAAATAAAGGTTTCAGGGTGGCAGGCCGAAAGGAGGACTGGAACCTGAGAAACAATAAATGGAAAACTGAAATTTTATTGCAACTGATTAACAACTGGTAAAGCATATAAAATGGAGTATTATCATTCTAAGTATGGAAGTGGCAGAAGACGGAAGAAGAAAAGCAAATGGAAATTCGTTTTCTTTTTCATCTTATTATTGGTGCTGATTTCCGCTGCGGGCGCATATTACCTGTATGGTGTTTTGTTCAAACCCAATGTGTGGACTCCTGAAGAAAAGCCTGTTGCCATATTCATTCCTACCGGTTCAACTTTCGAAGATGTAAAAGTCATTTTATATAAAAAAGGCCTCATCATTCACCGCAAAAATTTTGAATGGGTTGCTGAAAAAAAGGGCTATACGGAGAAAATACTTCCCGGAAAATATATAATTGAAAAAGGAACCAGTAATAACGACCTGGTAAACATGCTGCGTTCAGGAATTCAGTCGCCTGTAAATGTAATATTTAACAATGTCAGGGATATTTATCAACTGGCCGGAAAAGTAGGAGGGAAGATAGAAGCCGATTCTGCTTCAATTGTTGAAATGATTGCCAGCCGCGATTTCCTTGAAGAAAAGGGGCTGAACCTGGAAACGGTTTCAAGCATTTTTATCCCAAACACTTATGAATTTTACTGGAATACAAGCGCTGAGCAGTTCGTTGACAAGATGTATAACGAGTACCAGAAATTCTGGCTTGGAAAACGAAGCACCCGTGCTGCCGAGATTGGAATGACCCCAACCGAAGTAGTAACCCTGGCCTCAATAGTGGAAAAGGAAACCAATTTGAATTCGGAGAAACCGATTATTGCAGGTTTATATATGAATAGACTGAAAAACAGGTGGCTGCTTCAGGCCGACCCAACCCTTGTGTATGCCCACGGTGATTTTCAAATAAAACGTGTTTTGAATATTCACAAAGAAATTGATTCGCCTTACAATACCTACAGAAATCCTGGCTTGCCTCCCGGCCCAATTTGCATTCCTTCCATTGCCTCCATTGATGCCGTTTTATATTACGATGCCAACGACTACTATTTCATGTGCGCCAATGACGATCTTTCAGGAAGCCATGTTTTTGCTAAAACTGTGAGCCAGCATAACCAGAATGCCCGAAAATACCAGGCCGCATTGAATAAGCTTAAAATTTATGATTGATTTCCCAGATTGTTGGTTTTTAAGGAATCGCTTTGCTTCCCGTGTTTTAATTTTCATTCTGCTGCTTCTGTTTTGCAACATGCTTTCAGCGCAGGTTCAAACTGTGCAAAACGATTCAATAAACAAAAGCAGGTTAAATACTGTTATCATTTCTTCTTCGGCATTTTACGCCGCCACTTTAGGTGTGCTATATTTTGGATGGTACAAGGACAACCCGTCAAGCAGTTTTCATTTTTTTGATGACAGCCAAAATTGGTTGCAGTTGGATAAAGTGGGCCATGCAACCACAGCCTATACCTTTTCAAATTATAGCTATTGGATGCTTAGGTGGGCAGGCGTAAATAACACCAAATCTGCATTATACAGCGGTTTGATGGGTTTTGGCTCGATGACCGTTATTGAAATACTTGATGGCTTTTCTGCCGAATATGGCGCCTCCGGTTCCGACTTGCTTGCCAATGCGCTTGGGGCAAGCCTTTCGGTAAGCCAGAATTTATTTTGGAAAGAACAAAGAATAAGCCTCAAGTTTTCCTATTACCCATCTGAATATGCCCAATATTATCCGGCTCAACTTGGAGACGGGCAACTGCAGCGGATTATTAAAGATTACAACGCGCAAACTTATTGGCTTTCGGCAAGCATTGGTTCATTTTTAAAAAAAGAATCCAAATTTCCGAAATGGATAAATATTGCTTTTGGTTATGGAGCCGGCGGCATGCTCGCACCCCTTGGAAACCCGGAATTTGACCCCGAAGGAAACCAACTGCCACAATTTGACAGGGTTAGACAATACTTTTTTTCAATGGATATTGACCTGACAAAAATAAAAACCAACTCAAAAGGCTTAAGAACCGTTTTCAAAACCCTTAGTTTTATAAAGATTCCTTTCCCAACACTTGAATACAACAGCAGCGGGCAGTTTGTGTGGTATTTGATTTACTAGGTTGGGGCAAGAAGGTTACAGGTTGCAAGTTTCAGGTGAATCAATTGTATTTAAAATGTATCTTTGGCAGGCGGCTCCGGGAAACAATGGCTTTCTCTCTACTTGCAAAACGAAACCAGCCGGAGCCGTTTTTTTTAACTAAAAAGCTGGCCAAGTGCTCCTTAAAGAAAAAATATATCCTTACAGTCTGGCTGCGGTACAATTATCTTCCCTTATTTATTTACTCGTTTCAGCACCGGCCATAGCAGCCGATTATGGCGGAATGTTGGTTGAAAGTGCAGGCCTGTTTCTGGGATTGCTTGCTGTTTTCCAGATGAATATTGGTAATTTCAATATTACGCCGCTCATTAAAAAAGATGGCGTTTTGGTTACTACGGGCATTTATAGCGTCATCAGGCACCCGATGTACCTGGCACAACTGGTTCTGCTGCTTCCTTTGGTTATTGATTATTTCAGCTACCTGCGGCTTGCGGTCTGGATGCTGCTTTTGCTTGTTTTATTTTTAAAAATGAACTACGAAGAGAAAAGCCTCTCAGAACATTTTGAAGAATATCCGGCATATATGGAAAAAACCAGGAGGCTGATTCCTTTTATTTATTGAAACTCTTGAAGTGAAATTTTGTCACGCTTTTGCATGATTTTTTTGCATGGCATAGCTTTTGATTTGGGTTCGAAAAAAAAATCAAATTGAAGATGAAAGAAGTTTTTTCACTAGAAGAATTACAGACTTTGCTTGAAGCAGGGAAGAAAAATTACCTTTTATTATTTAAAAGTGGTTCGGAAGCAAGCGATTGCAGTTATAAAGCTGTTGAACTTGCCGCAACAAAAGTGGATGGGCTGAATATTTTTGTGGCAGATGTGAGTAAAGTGCGCGATATTCATGGGTTTTACGGCATTTCATCGGCACCTTCCTTGCTCGAATTTGAAGGCAAGCAATTTGTAAAAACAACCAAGGGCTGCAACGATGCCGATTATTATGTTTCGCTTTTTGAGGATGCGGTTTTTGTTGGAAAAGCAAATGGTTCGGGCAAGCCACAAAAAACAGTTACCGTCTATTCAACACCCACATGTTCGTGGTGCACAACATTAAAAACACATTTAAAGAAAAACGGTGTCAGGTTTACCGATATTGATGTCTCGAAAGACCAGCGGGCTGCCGAAAATATGGTGCGCAGGAGCGGGCAGCAAGGCGTGCCACAAACCGACATTAATGGAGAAATGATAGTGGGTTTTGACAAAACAAGGATTAATTCCTTGCTTGGTATTCAATAAAAAGAAAAATAATTTAAACAAAATAAATAGTATGAAAGAGTTACAACCATTAAATGAAAACGTATTGCTTGATATTTCTGACGACAACAAGCAACAAGTTACCGCTTCAGGAATTATTATTCCTGATACTGCGAAAGAAAAACCACAACATGCGAAAGTT
>DATCTB010000502.1:0-2858 GCA_036568185.1 Bacteroidales bacterium
TTCCTTGAGCGCAACAGGTTAAAGCATATTGCGGAGATTAATTTGATGAAGTAAGGACAGTTACAAATACTTAGAGTTATGAGTACTTAAAGTTTTTCAATATTTCCTTGCTATTTGGGATTTTAAATTACGAATTTAAGAGCTTACGATTTCAATTGCGGATGAGCGAGGTTGTGTTAGCACCTGTATCATTTTATTCATTTGACCATTTAATAGCTTTGTTTCCAATGTAATCATTAATTGAAGCAACAAGAGCAAGTATAAATCCTGACACCAAAAACAAACTTGATACATCTCGATCATCTGCCAAAACCGCAAGTAAAAAGAATACTAGTGCTCCAATATAAATCAATTTATTATATGCGTTTCTCTTTCGATGTTTCGCAGCTTTTAACCAATTTTTAAAATAGTCGTTTTCTTTATCCCATTCAGATAGTTCTTCAAATACTTCAATGGCAGATTTATAATCTTTCAATTGGAAAGCTGCTCGCCCTTTGCTAGTGAGGTTACTCCAATAATAATTGAAATCATTTAAGTCAAGATTATTGTTGGAAATATAGTCGGCCAAAATTTTATTGTATTTATCGGCATATTCAATGGTCTTTTGATATCGTCCGTTGTTCTCTAAGCCGATAATAAACTTGGTTACAACTTGGGTGAAACAGATAAAATCATTGTAGTCTGTGAATGTCTTCTTGTTCTCGAAATACAGCGAGTTGTCTTTATAAAACTCAACAAACCTAGAATGGTCATTTACATCAATGTTATAGAATTCCTCGTATATAACTTTAATCTCGCTCATTTTCAGATATTTGTATTAGATTGTTTATATTTATAATAAAATCAGTTTATTACCTGCTAATTTGATTGCGATAGTATGATAGTTTCATATTCCATACAATATTAAAAAAAAGCCGTAAAAAGAACATTTCCTGAAACAAAACCTAACCTGTTATTTTTCTAAATTCTAAATTCCGGCATCAAGCATTTTTGTACTTTAGTAACCCAAACTAATGAAAAGGATTTTTATTGATTTAGCTTAGAGAAGGAAACCAAATTATGTTAGAAAAAGTAATTGACTTCAGTATAAGGAACAAGCTGATTGTCATCCTGTTCACGCTCACCATCGCTGCTTTTGGCGTGTATGCCATCATGCTGATTCCGGTGGGCGCTGTTCCCGACATCACCAACAACCAGGTGCAGGTGATTACTACTTCGGGCAACCTTTCAACCCAGGAAATTGAACAATTTATTACAGCACCGGTGGAGCTTGAGATGGCGAACCTGCCGGGTGTTACTGAAATTCGCTCTATTTCCAAGTTCGGCTTGTCTGTTGTAACTATTGTTTTCAGAGATGATGTTGGGACTTTCCTCCCACGCCAGTTGATTGCTGAAAAAATTAAAAAAGCATCTGAAAATATCCCGGAAGGTTTTGGAACGCCCGAAATGGGCCCCATCACCACGGGGCTTGGCGAAATTTACCAATACGTACTTGATGTAAAACCGGGTTACGAAGATGAATACACGCCAATGGATTTGCGTACCATCCAGGATTGGATTGTAAAACGCCAACTTTCAGGCATCAACGGTGTAGTCGAAGTGAACAGCTGGGGCGGCTACCTGAAACAATACGAAGTGGCAGTTGACCCCGCACGCATGCGCAGCCTTGATGTCACCATAATGGATGTGTTTGATGCACTCGAATCCAACAACAGTATTTCGGGAGGCGCCTATATTGAAAAAACCAACCAGAGTTATTTTATCCGCGGCGATGGGCAGGTGAAATCACTGGAAGATATTGAACAGATAGTTGTAAAAAACAACAATGGCATTCCCATTTTGATAAAAGATTTAGCGACAGTCCATTTTGGAAATGCAAACCGCTTTGGCGCTATCACTGCCAACGGGCAGGGCGAAAAGGTGATGGGGCAAATCATGATGCTGAAAGATGCCAACTCAAAACTTGTGATTAACGATGTGAAAGCAAGGGTAGCTGAAATTCAGAAGACACTGCCCGAAGGTGTGTTTATCAACCCCATTCTAGAACGCAGCGAATTGATTTCCAAAACCACTTTCACGGTAGTGGAAAACCTTGTTTTAGGATGTTTAATAGTTGTCCTGGTAGTTATTTTATTGCTTGGAAATGTGCGTTCCGCGCTGGTAATTGCTTCCATGATTCCGCTGGCTTTGCTGTTCACCTTGTCAATGATGTATATTTTTGGAATTGATGCCAATCTGATGAGTTTGGGGGCGCTCGACTTTGGGATTATCATTGATGGGGCAGTAATTATTGTCGAATTTATTGCAATCCGGATTACAGCGAAACGGCCCGAATTGGAAAAAGGCAGCCCTGAAGATAGGAAATTGCTGATTGATAAAATCACTTTCAAAGGTGCCTCGAAAATGATGAGTTCTGCAGTTTTTGGGCAGGTAATTATTTTAATAGTGTTCATTCCCATACTTTCTCTCACCGGTGTTGAAGGCAAGATGTTCCGCCCGATGGCTTTGTCATTCAGCTTTGCTATTATTGGTGCGATGATTCTGGGTTTAACCTGGCTTCCGGTAGCCGCTTCTTTATTTTTAAAACCAGAAAAAAAGCGGACAAAGAAAAATCTTTCGGAAAAAATTATGGATTTGGCTCAGCGTTCGTACCGCCCTGTAATTGAATGGTCGTGCAACCACAAAGGCATAGTTTTAAGTGCTGCATTGCTTTCTCTGGTGCTTACCGGGTTTTTGTTTTCCCGAATGGGCGGCGAGTTTGTACCTACGTTGGATGAAGGCGATTTTGTAATCCAGCCGGTATTGAAAACAGGGACTTCACTTTCAAAAACTATTGAAATGACCACCCGGATGGAAAA
>DATCTB010000503.1:0-6545 GCA_036568185.1 Bacteroidales bacterium
TATCAAGGCTATCTGAAACTTCGATTCAGCACCCCACTCAGAAGTATTCAACTCATCAACAATTGCAAATTCTTTTTCAGCTACCGCGAAATTATTTCTATCGAGTGCAGCCTGGGCAAGGATATAGTGAGCATAAACCTGTTGCGTTTTGGTAATTCTTTCTGAAAGCAACATTTCATTGGCAAATTGTTCAGCTTGTCGAAGGTTGTCATTTAGAAACGCCGAACGCATGGCACCATCATAAGCTTCCTGCAACATTCCCTGGTCCTCGGCCAACTGGCTCAAACGAGCATAATACTCACCGGATTTTACATAATCATCATTATCGAACTGAATGCGGGCAGCTTTCAACAAAGCCCGGTTTGTAAACTGGTTGTCAGGAAATGCAATAATTTTTTCATAATAAATCATGGCTTCATTTAAATTATTTTGCGAAGCATAACATTCCGACAAATAATAATAGGAGGGAAGCACGTAGCCGCCATTTGGAAATTGTTTCAGATAATTTTTCAGTGCCGGAATGCTATTGTTGCAATCATTGTTCAGATAATAATTTTCACCCGAAACAAACATCAATGAATCCTCCATGCTGGTTGAAATCTGCACAAAATCTAGTGTCTTCACGTATGCCATGTACTGATCAACCTGGCCCATGTCAACATAAATACTTTGCAAAGTGGTAATTGCTTCCTTGGCTTCAAGCGAGCCCGGGTAAAGTGTAACAACCTTCTTCATTGTTTTGATGGCCATATCGTTTTGGTTGTTGTCGTAATAAATAAAGCCCATCTTGACGAGTGATTTCTTTGCCAGTGAACTTTTTGGCCGTTCTTTCACCAACCTGTCGAAATAGATAATTGCCTGCGGCTGGTCGTTGATTGCCAGGCTGGTGGAGGCGATTTCATAGAGCGCATCTTCATATAAAGGAGAAGTTTTATAGCTTGAAACCAAGGTTTTCAGGTTACTGATTTTTTGGTTAAAATTTCCATTCGCGCCATTACAAAAAGCCAATTGGTACAGTGCATAATCCGAACCGCTTGCACCTGTTTGCAACACCTGCTGATACCAGCCTTCTGCCTGGTTGTAGTTTTTCAAAATAAAATAACTGTCGGCAAGCCTGAGTTTTGCATCGTTCACCATTGTTTGGTTGGTGCTGTTTCCGTTCAGAAATCTTTTGAAATAATCAATGGATTGAGAATATTTTTTTTGGTTGAAAGCCGCATAGGCAAGGTTATAATTGGCCGTTTCGTATAAACCCGATTGTTTCGCTCCGCTTAAATTGAAAAAATAGGAATAAGTTTTTTCAGCGTCGCTGTATTTTTTTTGGTTATACAAGGCATCACCAATCCAATAAACAGTTTGTGCCTGCAAAACTTTGTTTGGAGTGTAAACCAGCGCTTTTTGTAAATATTTCTCCGCTTCGGCATATTCGCCCCGGTTTAGGTATTCAATTCCCTGGAAATAGGCAAGCTGCTGATAAGCTGTTTGAAGCTGGCTGTTTGGGTTGCTTACTGCCTCAATAGATTGCATCGCTTCCTTGTATTTTTTAGAAGTCAAATACAATTGCGCCAGCAGGTCGTAGGCTTCATTTGTACGTTGTTGATCTGGGTTTTTACTAATATATTCATTCACAATTGCAACTGGATCATTTATAGGATCACCGCCCAATTCAATTGTAATTTTAACATAGTTAAACAAAGCATCGGCCGTGACTTGAGAGTCAGTACCCAGTTTATAGGATTTTAAAAAGGCACTTTGGGCAAACTTTTGCTGATCGGTATTCAAATAGCAGAAACCTAAATGATACCAGGCATTTTGGGCAACATCCTTGTCGCCGTCAATTGCATTTTGAAAGTTACCAATCGCTGATTTGTATTGTTTGTCAACGAATTTTGAGTATCCAATTCTGTATTGCTCGCTTGGCTCGATGGTATGACGAACCGATTTTTCATACAAATCAAAATAAACCAACGCCTGGTCGAATTGCCCTAATTCGTAATATGAATTTGCAATGAGGCGATAAGTTTCATCCTGGGTTTTATTGTCGACTGAGTTTACATATTTCAAACCTTCATCGATAACTTGCTGATATTGTCCTGTTTCGTAATAAATGTGGATAATATAATTCTGTGCATATTTTCCATATTTCTTGTCATTTTCAATAGCCTTGAAACCAACCAGTGCTTTGTCAAAATCTTTTTTCTGATACTGAATATGCGCTGAATAATAGTAAGCCGGTTTTGCGTAGCTGCTTTTCGTTTTGGTTACTTGCGAAAAAGAAGCCAGTGCACCGTCGTACTGGTTTATTTTCATCTGGCAATAGCCTTTTTTATAATAATATTCAGCCTTTTGGTCGGCATTCAGTTGATTGGGTTTAACTTTTTGAAAGGCTTCCAGTGTTTGCCTGTACTGGTTTTTTTGATAATACAATTTTCCCAACTCAAAGTTGATTGATGGCATCCACGCGCTTTCAGGATATTCGGCAGCAAATTGTTGCACCTGGCTAGCGGCATCGGGCGAATTGAGTTGTACCGCACAAACAGCAATGTAATAATTTGCATTTTCATGAAATGTGTTGGATTTGTCAGGTTTTTCTGTCAAGAATTTTTCAAAAACCTGTCGCGAGGCACCATAATTGGCCTGGTCGAATAAATTCAAAGCTTCCCGGTAGGTTTTCTGAGGTGGATCGAAATACACAGATTCCTGAGCAAAAAGATGAATTCCCAAAAAAAGAAATATAAATGAAAGGCTTGCTATTGCTATGTTTTTCTTCATTTTTTAAAATAAATATTTTGTGCTAAAATTATCGAATCAATGGCAAAATTCTGGCTAAAACTTGTGTACTTATCAACAAATGCATTGTTGAGTAAACGATAAATTAGTGAAAAATGGTATAAAAGGCAAAAACTTTCCCTGAAACCAATGTTAATCAAGCGATAAAAAAAGCCGGGGCAGGCTTATAAGCGGGATTCTGTTTCGGCAAAAAGCCGACCTCTATCATTTATCTAGGTTTTTTGTCACCAAAAAACTCAAGCAATCTACCCACCGGCATTGGACGAGCAGCCCGTAGCACCGGCATATTTGATCTTGCAACCCATAAGGTTTACCCGCCTGCGTGTCACCACCACAGGCCGTGGGCTCTTACCCCACATTTTCACCCTTACCACGCTATGGGCGTGGCGGTTATTTTCTGTGGCACTTGCTGTTCGGGCATTGCTGCCCGACCTTCCCGTTAGGAAGTATGGCGCTCTGTGTTGTCCCGACTTTCCTTCACGCCTAAGCGTGACGATAGAGCCACCTGCCCCGGACAGATGCAAAATTACAGAATATATTGAGGGAATAAGAAAAATACCTGAAAATGAATTTGTTCAGGAAATAAATTAGTAGGTCTTAGGTTTTTGCTGGCCTAATATCTTTTTCTTTTTGTTGGGAATTATAAAATTCTTTCTTACAGGTGTTTTCTTTGTTTCAGCTGCCAAAGTAGAAGTTGAAGCGCCTTGTCTTTTCGACTTATAATTATGTTTGTAATTGTCTTTGGAGCAAGACATTGCAGTAACAGAAAATGAAACAAAAAGAGCAATTGTGAATAACCTGATAAAAAATTTCATCCTTAAATTTTTTTTATAAAAGTATAGGGCGATAAAAGTAACATTTTTTTGGCAAAACAAAAGCCTGGGTTTGAAAAATTGTCTGAATTGTTAAAAATGTGCTAATCAGAAAATGGTTGGGTTGCTTTTTTCATACCATTTTCACCAATTTATCTATCGGGAAGAATGAAAAATCTCCTGCTAAACAAATAACCTTTTTATTTCCCCCTTCCCTGCAAAACAATCAAAACTGTATAAATCAGTATTTTGAAGTCCATTGCAAGCGACATGTTTTCAATGTAAAGAATATCATATTTCAGGCGTTCAATCATTTCATCCACATCAGAAGCGTAACCAAATTTCACCTGCCCCCACGAGGTGATACCCGGTTTAACTTTCATTAGCAAGCGGTAATGTGGTGCACGTTTTACAATCTGGTCAATATAATATTGCCTTTCAGGCCTGGGCCCAACCAAGGACATTTGCCCTTTTAATACAGTGAAAAATTGTGGGATTTCATCCAGGCGCACTTTCCTGATAAACAAACCAAATTTTGTAATTCGTGAATCTTCATCAGAAGATAATTGTGGCCCGTCTTTTTCTGCATCTGCATACATTGACCTGAACTTGTGCATTCTGAATGGTTTACCTCTCCTTCCAATCCTTTCCTGGGAAAAAAGAATTGGTCCTGGTGATGACAACTTGACTCCGATTGCGGTAAAAATATAAAATGGAATTAATAGAATGATGGCAACTATTGAAGCAAAAATATCAATCAAACGTTTCAGTGATTGCTGCCAAACAGGCATTAAATCAGGAGAAATTTCAATCAATGGCGTATGAAAAATACCTGAAACTTTTACTGAACCAAAAATAATATCCTGCATCAATGGAATTACTTTGATAATCACATTCGTGGTTTCCAATTCTGTAATAATCCTTTCAATGGTATTTATTTCCGAGCGCTCAATGGCAATAATAACTTCTTCAATTTTATATTCAGCTATTAACTGATTCAAATCCTTGTAAGCACCCAAATGCGGGAGGTGATCGCCAATTTTAAACTGCTCGCGATCGTGAACATTTACGAAACCAACAAATTTATTTCCGGAGGAAATTTCCTCATTGGTGATATCATTATACACTTTCATAGCATTTCCATTGCTGCCAATTATCAGTGTATTGTAGCCAATCTCTCCCTTATGGATTCTTCTAACGGTTATAGTTGTGAGTGCAAGCCGGAAACTATAAGTAAGCGTGAAATGCAGAAAAAACAAAGTAAGAAATGACTGATAATATGATTTATAAGTAACAATAAAATCGTCGAGTATCAAAACAAAGAAAATGATGGTAACGCCAATTAAGGTAATAATCAGTGTTTGCCCAAGCTCTTTCAGTCTCGATTTTCTGTAAATGCGGCGATAAGCACCAATCATTACATAAAGCAGCAGCCAAAAAAGTGGTACAATAATTATTCCCAGCCAGAATTTCTGATCATCAAATATATCTTCAAGTTGATAATAAAAATCAATGTGCTCGGTGTATTTACGATAAATATAAAACAGAATCCATGCAAGCAGAGCGGCAAGCCAGTCGAACAAAACATATTTGGTAACTTGTAAAGTTTTATTCATAGATTAATTTGTTCTGTACACCAATTTAATATTATCCAGGTAAATAGAGGCATCGCTCTTTCCCTCCTCCAGTGCCGATTCAAAAAATACCTGGTAAATATTTGCACCGGGATGCAAAGAAAGGTTCGGCCCCAAGTTCACATAAATTTTTGTCCACTCTTCAGCATGGTTTAAAGTAAGAAGCGGCACTTTTACGTAAGCGCTATTTTCAAGAACAACAACACCGATGCTGACATAATTATCTGTTTTGAAATCCAATTCAAGCAAAACCAGTGAACCTTGCGGTTGATTTTGAAATTGGTTGTACGACAAGGCTGTCCAAACTGGTTTTTCTGTTGTCAGGTTTACAACACCCGAATATTTTGAGTTATCGTATGAAAATGCTTCAGGGTTTCCGGCAGGTTGGGTGCGCTTTATCACTGTATCACTTCCTAAATTCTCAACAATAGTAATACTGGAATTTTCAAAATCTTCAAGCCAGGCAAATTCAGTATTTGAATAGTATTCCGTAGTTGGATTTCCTACAGTCAAAACACTATCAGGAACAAAATTGAAATTTGTGAAAGTTATCGGCTTATAAAAGGGATAAGGTGCTCTTGTGCTTGATATTCCATTAAGTTTTATGCCCGGCCTTATTTCTAATTTATGAATGCCATTTGCCAGCACAGGAACAGTTGCAGGCAACTCGAAAGCGCCTATTAGAGCATCATCTACATAAATCCAGGCATCGGTTATTCCCTCCGAACTGCTGCCTTCGTCGTAATAATCAGTTATTAACGAAACACTGTCAATACGAATATACGATGGAATTGTTTGATCACCTTCAAACTTGTAACAGCTATTTAACACAAATAGACTGAATACTATACAAGTAAAATATAGAAAATATTTTCTGGTTCTGTTTAACAAGGTTTCCTGGCTTTATAAATTGGTAACGAAACTTTTAGAATGATATTGCAAGCTGTTGATATCTTATTGCAATTTTCCGTTTCCAGAATTGATTTTATCCATGATCATTTGTGCTAATTTCAAGGCCTGGTAGCCATCCTGGATAGTTACCAATGGTATGGTATTATTGAGAATTGACTCTTTAAAACTCTTAAGTTCTTCTTCAATTGCATTGATATTGTTAATGTCAGGTTTTTCAAAATAAATACGTTTCTTCTTTTTCCCATTTCCCAAATCCAGTATCAAGGCAAACGGGTCGTCAGGAATTTCGTCCAGTTCGTCCATTCTCACAATTTCAGAAACTTTGTTTAAAAAATCCACGCTGATATATGCGTCGCGCTGAAAGAACCTGGTTTTGCGCATGTTTTTCATTGAAATG
>DATCTB010000504.1:0-2632 GCA_036568185.1 Bacteroidales bacterium
TGGGAAACAGGTAATTGTTGTAAAAAATGCACCCCTGCGCGACCCAATTGAATACAATATTTTAGGATATGAAGTTTCCCTACGAAGAAGTGAAGCAAGGCTGATAGAGATTGCTGAAAAAACAAGCAAAGCAGAAATCAATAACCGGTACAACGGGGTTTTGCAAATTGAACAATCACTTAAAATTGCGCCGGTAGAGAAAAGCAAAGTTATTAATGTGGCATTGGTTGGCAACCCTAATAGTGGAAAAACAACTATATTTAATTTTGCTTCACATTCAAAAGAAAGAGTCGCGAATTATGGTGGAGTTACAGTTGACGCAAAACAAGCAAAATTTAAGCAAAACGGGTATACTTTCAATTTGGTTGACTTACCAGGCACATATTCGATAACCAGCTACACTCCTGAAGAAATTTATGTTAAAGACCACTTAATCAACGAGCTACCTGACGTTGTTTTGAACGTTATTGATTCCTCCAACCTGGAGCGCAATCTTTACCTCACTACGCAGTTGATTGATATGGATCTGAAAGTGGTGATGGCGCTCAATATGTGGGATGAGTTTACTGAAAAAGGCGATAAATTTGATTACAAATCACTTGGGAAAATGACCGGAATCCCAATGATTCCAACTACTGGTTCAAAAGGAACAGGAATTCCGGAATTGTTTGACAAAATAATTGAAGTTTATGAAGACAGAGACTCCACTGTGAGGCATATCCACATCAATTATGGAAAACAAATTGAACAATCAATTAAAAGCCTTCAAAGTCAAATCAATATTCGTGGAAATGAAGATATTACCAGTAAAGTAGCGCCTCGCTACCTGGCAATTAAATTACTTGAACAGAACGAAGAGGAGCTAAAAAGAATAGAGGTTTGCAGCAATAAGAACGATATTTTCGCGGTAGCAAAACAAGAAATCGACAGGCTTGAAAAGGCTTCCAACGACACGATTGAGACTTTAATTACTGATGCCAAATATGGTTTCATTGAAGGCGCACTTAAAGAAACGCTGAAGCCGGCACCATTTTTGGATAAACTTACAAAAAGCCGTTTAATCGATAATATTGTTACCAGCAAACTACTTAGTTACCCCATTTTCCTGTTCGCCATTTGGCTCACTTTTCAAGCTACTTTTATTATTGGCGATTACCCGATGCAATGGATAGAATGGACGGTTTCATGGATTGGCACTCAGTTGTCGGTAATTCTTCCCGACGGTATTTTTAAAGATATGCTTGTTGATGGCGTTGTCGGTGGTGTTGGTGGTGTCATCGTTTTCCTGCCCAACATCCTCATTTTATTCTTTTTCATCACCCTCATGGAAACCACCGGCTACATGGCACGGGTGGCTTTTATTGTTGACAAACTGATGCACAAAATTGGCTTGCACGGCAAGTCGTTTATCCCCATGCTGATGGGGTTTGGCTGCAATGTTCCCGCTATTATGGCAACGCGTACCATTGAAAATAAAAATGACCGGATGGTGACCATGCTCATCCTTCCATTCATGTCGTGCAGCGCCCGTTACCCGGTTTACGTCCTCATTATCAGTGCTTTTTTTACAGCATATAAAGGAACTATTTTATTTGGGATTTATTTAATTGGAATTCTTCTAGCGGGTATCGTTGCCTGGGTGATGAAGAAAACCATTTTCAAAGTCGAAACGATTCCTTTTGTGATGGAATTGCCACCCTACCGTATTCCTACTGTTCGTTCAGTCTTGAAACAAACCTGGTTTAAAGGAGAGCAATACCTAAGGAAAATGGGAACTATCATTTTAGTTGCATCCATCATCATTTGGGCACTTGGCTATTTTCCTACCGGGAAAGAAATTGATCAGGAAATGAACAAGAAAATTGCAACTTATGAAGCAACTGTTATTGATGCAAATGCTGAAAATGAAAGCATTATTTCAGGTTTCGAATTGGAAAGGCAACGCCTGAAGCAGGAAAATTCATATATCGGAAGGCTTGGGAAATTTATTGAGCCAATCATCCGCCCGCTTGGTTTTGACTGGAAAATGGGTGTAAGCCTGATTGCTGGTTCAGCAGCCAAGGAAGTTGTCATCAGCACTATGGGTGTTATTTACCAAACCGACCCCAATGTAAATGAAAACCAATCGCTTATAAGCCGCATCCAGGATGAAAAATATGAAAGCGGACCAAAAAAAGGACAAAGCGTTTTCACGCCTCTGGTTGCCTTTTCTTTTATGCTGTTTATCCTGATTTACTTTCCCTGCATTGCCGTAATTGCAGCCATTAAAAATGAATCAGGGCAGTGGAAATGGTCTGCTTTCCTTGCAGTTTACACAACAGCGCTAGCCTGGACAGTTTCATTTATTACTTTTCAAATTGGAAGCTTACTTGGATTTTGATTTGTTTACAGCCCTCTATCATCAAGCCTGTTCAAACCTTTCACAGCAAGCGGGTAGTTTGGCAGCAACTCCAAAGATTTTCTATATTGTTCTCTTGCCAAATCATACTGCCCCAGTTCTTCATAAGTTCTTCCCAAGTTATAAATTGCCTCCAGGTAGTTGGGGTAAATTACGATTGCTTGCCTGAAGGCATCAGCAGCTTTTTCAGGTTCATTTAATTCAACAAGATAAATATATCCTAAATTATAAAAA
>DATCTB010000505.1:0-11307 GCA_036568185.1 Bacteroidales bacterium
AGTTCTTCTTTTGTTGCCGGCCAGGGAGCGTCTTCTAGTTTCGAGGCCAATTCCAGTGTCCAATACATACCTATTTGTTCAGGTTTAATTTTTTGCAAAAATAAACCATTTTAGATTTTTTCCAAGTAATTTTTTAAAATCTTAAAACCCTTTAAATACGGGCTATCCAGCGCGTTTCAATTGAACCGCAATCGTGTGAAATTTTTCGGGAGAGTACAAAAAGGTAGTCTGAAAGGCGATTTACATATTTTAATGATAATAAGTCGATAGGAAATTTTCTATTTACTTTAATCATGATGCGTTCTGCTCTTCTGCAAACTGTTCGAGCCAGATGACAATAGGAAACAGTAGTATTACCGCCGGGAAGAATAAAATTTGTAAGTGGTGGCAAATGCTCATTCATGGCATCTATTTCGTTTTCAAGCAACAAAATATCTTTTTCAGAAATTAGCGGAAGCTTGCGTGTTTCTGCACCCGGTCCCTGGGCCAATAAGGATTCAATACTAAACAAGCGATCCTGGATTTCAATCAGTGTTTTGTAACTACGTTCATCAATTTCCTGGTCGCGTATCAGTCCTATCCAACTGTTCAGTTCATCAACCGTACCGTAAGCTTCGATGCGTTTGTCGTATTTGGCAACACGCTTTCCGCCAATCAATGCAGTTGTACCATCGTCGCCGGTGCGGGTATATATTTTCCACTCCTTATTCATAGGCATTTTAAATCAAACAGTTGCATAATAATCAACGGTTCTGATATTTTTGTTTTTTTCATCAGTTTCAACAAGGCCGTCCTTCAAACGAATAATTCGGTGGGCATGTAAAGCAATATCTTCTTCGTGCGTAACTACTATAATGGTATTCCCCTGTTTGTGGATTTCTTCCAGCAGACCCATTATTTCATAGGAAGTTTTCGAATCGAGGTTACCAGTAGGTTCGTCGGCAAGCACAATAGAAGGGTTATTTACAAGGGCACGTGCAATTGCAACCCTTTGTCTTTGCCCTCCGGAAAGCTCATTTGGTTTGTGTGTCATACGGTCAGATAACTGCACATGAGCCAGGGTTTCTTCAGCCATTTTTATTCTTTGCTGTTTAGGAATTCCGGCATAAACCAAAGGCAACATCACATTTTCCAAAGCTGTTGAACGTTGTAAAAGGTTAAAAGTTTGGAAAATAAAACCAATTTCCCTGTTTCTTACTTCAGCGAGTTGGTTATCGGACATTTTGCTAACATCAATACCATTGAGCAGATAGGTTCCCGAAGTAGGCGTGTCAAGGCAGCCCAGCATGTTCATCATGGTCGATTTTCCTGAACCGGAAGGCCCCATCAGTGCCACAAATTCATTTTTATAAATACTTAAAGAACAGCCATTCAGTGCTCGAACGGTTTCTGTTCCAACCTGGTAGAAGCGCGTTATATCTGTGAGCCGGATTATTTCTTTATTCATATTGATTGCGATTGATTTTCAAAAGTACAAAAACTTTGAAGACAGAAGACCGGAGGCAGAGTTAAGAATAGTGAGGATATTTTCTGATCATTTTAATATTCAATCTATAATGTAGAAAATCTTGAAATAAATTCAGAATAACTCCTATTTCGTTCAACATCAATATCTTATAACAAAATCCTGTTTAGCCACTCCTTTTCTGAAAAAAACCAGGCCTGCCCAAAAAAGGTCAATTGTGATTGTAACACGCTCGTCTTTTTTAATTTTCTTCCAGGCTCGCTCCATCCCTTGCGACCAGTGTATATCGTCAAATATAAAAACGCTATTCTCGTCAGAATGTTCAATACATTGGTTAAAATAATTCAGGGTGGGGATTTCGCGGTGATTTCCATCGAAAAATACCATATCGAGATTGCCAATATTTTCTAGAATATGAGGTAATGTGCAATCAAAATTTCCGGCAATCACTTCAATATTGTTCAAATTCCGTTTTTCAAAACTTTTTTTTGCAATTTCAGTGAGGCCAATACAACCTTCCATCGAAATTATTTTACTGTCAGGGCTGCCTGAGGTTAAATAAAGCGTACTAATTCCGGCTGCAGTGCCAAATTCAAGTATAGTTTTAGGTTTGAAATATTTAGAAATTCTATATAAAAGATGTAATTGATCTATCGTGTGCGACCTTGTGCGTACAATTTTTCCAACTGTTGTTGAGGAAATTATAAAATCATTTTCACCAGCTTTTTTTCCAAAATCAGTTGTATCAATAATGTCTTTTCGCCGCTTATATTTTCGAAAGGTGCGGTCAGGCATTTTATACTCAAAATATTTTGTGTCATCTTTCAACACCTTTTCAACGAATTCGTAAACAAAGGGCGAGTGAATTACATAGCGGGTTTTGGCCTGTGACAAATAAACCAGGAATCTATAGGCCAGCCATAATTTTTTCATTAATCAATTGCTATTTATTGGAAGGCTACTTTATTGGCGAAAAAAACGGTTCTTATATTTTGGTCGGTTAAACTTCTGTTATTGATTTGCTGGTTGCCATACACAAGAAAAAAATCATCATACCAATGAATAATGTATGAGTTTTCATCATTTGTAATTCTGTCGCGTTGCAGATTGGTTTCGATTGGAACTTCATACGATTCTATATCGGCAGTTTCTTGAATGGTTTGGGCCATTATTTTTCCATCATTCACATACGCCATTGTAATAAATTCACCATCAATAAACGCAATAGTGTTCCGTGTAAGGTAGTCTGATTTTAAATTTTTTAATGGAAAATCATTATTCCAAATAGCTTTTCCATCTTCCGAAAAGCCCGCTATTATCATATCATAAAAATCATATCCATCAAATATTTTGTAGGTGTATGGTATAGGGGTGCCATAGAAATCATATTCAATGCGGGTTTCAGTTCTGTAAAAGTATTTATAAGCTTCAACAGTAAGGATATATTGGTCTTTGTGTTTGAAAAGCTGAGGATCGCATAAATTATAATAGGCCATAACATTTTTACCGGAAGCATCATCTTCATCCGAACTTGATTTTTTACTTACTGCCACTTTCCTTCCAGACAGAGACCCGTAAATATTTTTAAAAGCCATGAAATCGTAGAACTGGATATCCTGCTGCTCTTTATTCTCAAATCTTACATAGAAAAACCCTGCACTTTTTGTTTCCTCATTTTCTTCAACATCCTTAAAACTTAGGGTTCGGCTGGTATTAATATCATAAGTTCCAAATGCTACCAGTTTGTTTCCTCCAAGGGGCTGAATTCTGAAATTGCGCAACATTTTAATTGCGTCGGGGCTTTGAACGAGAAATTTTGTTTCATTTTTACCATCCGGTGAAAACCTGAGGATTTCATCTTGTAAGTACCGGTTGTCGCCAATGAACTTTACAACAACATAAAAATGCTTATTCTTCACGTCTGCCTGCAAACTTTCGAAATAACTCTGGTTTCCTTGCTCCACATGAACGGGATTGATATCCCCATTATTTACATTGATAAACAACAGATCGGTTTCATCTTTTTTTAAATTCAAAGCCAGGCAAGCTGTCGACTCAATTACCTCGAACCCTGCTATTTCGGCCATTAGGGGCAAAGAACCTGAAATTTTTGAGAAATCATTTGATCGAATATCGTAATTCACTATTTCGTAAAACCCGCTGCTTGCTTTTCCTTTATCAGAATTTTTAAAACAGATGTAAACATGTTTTCCTACCTGCCTGAAATCTACATATTCCAACTGGTTGGTGAGGGGAACAAATTTTATCCACTCTTGCTTCAGCAATATATTAAACAGCCCGAAATACCATTTCCGTAATCCTTGTTCATTCACTTCATTGCTTTCATAAAAAATCAGGATGCCGTCCTTTTCCAGGGGAATAAGGTGAAAGGCGTTAGCCTCCAGTTCTGCAGGAACTTCAATACGAACAACATTAGCGTTTTGTGCAATAACAGAACTGCTTATTACAATAATTGAAAGTAATATTATTGATAAAAATCTAAAGGCTGATTGTGTTCTTCTCATTTACCCCGACAAATTTACTGATTAAAAACTACAGCAAAAAACCTTTTGTAACTAAGCAAAAATCCCGCCCTTTTTTAAAAAAGAGCGGGATTTTATTTATTTCTGAATAATTATTTCACAACCAGTTTACTGAACGAAACCTTGTTGTTTTCATCGCTAAATTGAACTATATACAAACCTGTATTAAGGTTTTCAATGTTTATTTGCTGATTTCCAGCTTCTAAACCCACTTTTAGCACAGTTTGCCCGGCTAAGTTTCTAATATTCAAAACTCCTTTTTTCAAGGTAATAAAAGAAAAAACCGTACTTGCCGGGTTAGGATAAATATTCAAATTCGCAATATTCTCTTTTACAATACCAACCCCAACTTGCGAATAAACGAAAAGGTTGTCAACTTCCCACACTGATGACAAATCGGTGGTAGAAGTATATTTGAAAGCCAAGTGAAATGACTGGCTGCCGGCAAACTCGTTTAAGTCAACTATCCCGGATTGTGTCCAAGCATAACCACCACTTGACCAGATAGCCTCATCGGTAATATTAGTCCAGGTTGAACCGGTTGGATCATTTCCGTCTTCATAGTCGGTTGAAGCAAGTAATTGCAAAGCAGGCCCAGCAAAATTCATTGCAGAAATAAAAGTAAAACTCACGCTGGTAATTTCCAAAAGGTTCATGTCGGGCGAAACTAACCAGTCTTCATTTGCATTCGACTGGCCGGCATAGCCATTCATTTTTGCATAACCATCACCATTAAATTCGGCCCATGTCCAAACCTGGTCACCAACAATATTGTAAGGTACCCATGTACCCAGACCGCCGTTTTCAAAATCTTCGCTGTTTATCACAACAATGTTTGAAACTGTAGCATTAGCTGTTGGAGCTGTTCCGTCAGTTTTGTAATCAATAAACTCACCACTATTGGTATAAGGATAAATTGTGAATTGATAAATTTCGCCGGCAGTAAGTGAACTATAAGTGAAGGTTTGGTCGCCATAAGGAACATTCATGGAAGTTTCAAAATCTGACCAATCCAAATCGTCGGGAACCGGAACACCATCAACAGGTGTTTCAAACCCTGCTCTTGAAACGGGAAGGATTTCGCCCAGAATCAAATATCCTGAAGGAAGCTGCTCGCCCGTGGCATCTGTCCAAGTGAGTGTAATACTTAAACCATCGGCTGTTGCAGTAAAGTTTGTTGGATAATTTGTTGGCTCCGGATCAGGTGTAAATCCGCCAAAAAACTGGTTGTTATTTGGGTTTCCTTTTGTTTCGGCTGCCGGATCTTGCCATACAAATTCTGAATATTGTGAACCAGTACCTGCCAATTGTAATGAAAGGCCAAGGTCAACGCCAATTTCTTCGACTCCAATGTCGGTAGATGTTATTCCATTTGCTGGACCGTCAGTTGCTGTGAAGGTTCCTTCATAACTTAAAAATTGTCCTGGTATTAAAATTCCCTGGTAAGTAATTGCAATTCCGTCGGGCGCGCCATTTTGAATTCCGTTTTCCGGATAATTATAATAATAAAAACTAAAAGCTCCACTAACGGCACCCGCAGTAAACTGGCTTAATGTTTTTGTATCATATGTTCCACCATTATTGCCATTATATAAAATGACAGAAAAATCTGACAAGGTATAATTTCCAGCATTTTCAAGAACTATTTCAATGAATTCTCCGGCATCGGTACCAACATTGTCATAATGAAATTCATTGAGCCAAACGTTTTGAGAATGGCTGTAAACCAATCCAACGAAGAGAAAAATAATAAGTAGTAATGTTTTTTTCATAATATATTCTTTTTAAAATTTTCTAATTAAATGTATTTCAATTTTCTCTGGCATTTCCTGAAAGAATTCTTAACAGGAAATGCCAGAGATATAATTTTCTAACGAACAACCAATCTTTTCACAAAGATATTGCCAGAAACAATTTCTTTCAATTTTACAAGATACAAACCTTTTTGTAAACCTGTCAAATCAATTTTTCCTGTTGACATTTGTTGTTTGAAAACAGGCCTACCGGTAATATCCAGTACAACAACTTCGGCTTCTGTACCAGCAGGCAAGGCAAGCGTAAACAAGCCATTATTCGGGTTTGGATATAGCCTGATGTTGTTATCGCTTATTTTGTCAGGAGTACTTTCAGGCCATGTTGTAATATAATCTTCCCTGGTCATCGTGTCTGACCCGAATGGATTACTGACTATTAAAGTAACATCGTAAGTTTCGTATTCCATTATCAGATAATAAATTTCTGTTGGGTTTTCATCGTTTGAAGTGTCGGGAGTAGCTCCTTCAAAATACCATGCAAAACTTAAATCATCACCAATGGCATCGCTGAAGAAATTGGCATATGTACCGACCAAAATTTCTGTTTCATCAGCATGAAAATCGGCTACAGGAGCATAACCTGACCAGATATAATCAGTGTAAGTAACAACATCAGTGATAGTTCCATCACTTACTTCAAGGGTTACATCCCAAGTTCCCTCAGTATCGTAGATAATTTCGGGCGGTGTTTGTCCTTCAAAAGTTCCGGGTGTTCCGCCTTCAAAAGTCCAGAACCAGCTTATTGGGTCACCTATGGTCTGGTCAGTAAAGTTCACCCCATTCCCCACCAGTACAATTGTATTGTCCGCTTCAAAGTCGCCTAAAAACGCAATGCTGCATTCGAAGCCCGGTGTTGCAAAAATAGAATCTCCGGCTGCATTAATTGCTGCGAAAAATTGAGAAGCAGTCCAGCTATAAGCCAAAGCATTATTTGCATCAGGATCGCACAAGGTAAGTGAAGGCCCGCGTCCATCAGCCATTGTATCCCATGGCAGGGCATCATCGTAAGGAACAAAGTCAATAACATTATCAAATGGATCTTTTAATTCCAAATCTTCACCACCATTGCTTAATGCGCCCGATGTCCATTGCAGAGACTGAACTCCGAAAGTTGAAGTCATTGCTGCTGAATTGATTGCTATTAAAAGAAAAGTATCAGGAAGAATTTCTACAGAAGGAAAAACAAATTCAATGCCTTTAGAAAAATAGCAGCCTTGTAGATTTAACGTATCCAAGCTGTTGTTGTACAATTCAACGAATTCAAGTGAATCATTTCCTGATTCGGGTGGATTGTACATAATTTCAGTAATTACAATATTGGGAATTGTGTAAGGATCGATAATTGAAAAATCAGCATCGCTGTCATCAGAAGGTTCATCGGGATCTAAACTCGAAATCCTTATTCTGTAGGTTGTATCAACTTCCAGGTTTTCCCAAACTGTCCAGAAAACACTGTTTTGAGAAACAGCAATATTGGTTTTGATCAACTGGGGTTCAAAACCTTCCTGTAATAGTTCTATTTTTATATCATTATCCCAATAACCATATACCCAACTGATTTCATATTGCTGTCCTTTTACAAAATACTCACCACCATTTGGATAAACCACCGTAATAAATGGAATTGGCGGGAAATTAATTACGCCGGGTGTACCGCCATCTTCGAGGCTTGCCGCCCAACTTGAAGCAAGGCTGTTATCCGAATCTGGATCTATTAATGAAAGTGTAGGTCCATTTCCATCAGGTTCGGTAGGCCATGGATCAGTATCGTAGTAATGAACATAATCAACAAGAATATTATCAGCATTCCACAACCTGACTACATCATCAGTATTATTCAAGGCAAATTTTCCACTTCCATCATAATCAGGTGTAAATGGAAACGCGCCGCCCGTAGCAACTTCAATCGTGAAATATTCTCCCGGGCCAATACTGTAGCCAGACGGAATTACAATTGCAGGGTGTGAAATATCACTGTCAACGATGCGCCAGTTTTCCAAATCAATCGTTTGCTCAGTATTATTATACAATTCAATCCATTCTTCATCGGTACCCGGGCTGTTGTACATAATTTCATTGATAATTAAAGCCGGTTGATCGGGCACTATCCAGCTTAATGTCTGCGGGTTTTCATCAGGAACTGTAAATTGCCAGTTTCCTGCAATCCAGTTGTGGTCAGCATCATTTACGCCCCATTCCCAGGTGTTGGCGCCATTGTCCACTACCAAATCCTGCTGGCAGGTCCAAATATGGTCGCCGGCTGTTACATCGCCATGAGTTCCATCATCGTAAAAGGCTGAGTGTTCCATGCCATTTCCCCAACTGGCATCGTAATAGCCAGTTACATCCCAGCTTCCTTTCAGGAAAAATCCACTGTAATTTTTCCCGCCTGAATCGTTCACTTCAAAAGTGACGGTTGCAGTTGGTGGTGGAGGGCCGGTAACAGTTGTTGTATTATTGGGGAAATCATAAGTAAATACAGTGGTGTTTATTCCATCAGTTGTAAATGAAACATTTGAACCGGTACTTTGGTCCCAATTGTGGTTCAGGGTTACTTTGCATGCAAAATTTCCAGCGGTAGGAATTAACAATTCAAGCGTATAAATATCATCACCGTCAGGGTCTTCCATTTCACCTATTAAATCGCTGGGATCCCAATCATTTCCACCCAGTTCGCTAACAAAATCGCCCGCTACAACAGGAAGCAAGTGGGTAACAAGGTTTGCGTTAATATTGGCTTTCCACGTAACATCCTCGGTACCTGATAAAATTACATGTTGGTTGAACGAAGGATATTCTTCATCACCCCAGGCATCTCCTTCAAGAACTTTATATTCCCAATCGCCAGTATTTAAAGATTTAGTCAATTCATACAAACCATTTGCATTTTCCGACATTACATAAGCCGGGTCGGTTGTATTCCAACCTTGCATACTGCCAACAATACGTGCTGCTGTGGCAGGCGTGCCAAATGTTTGGTTGTTGTTTAATGCTCCGGGGGTTTCAGTTGCTGGTGCATTCCAGGTAAAACCTGAATAGGCTGTGGCAGTGCCTGAAAGTTGAAGCGACAATCCTACAGCATCAGTGCCTAATTCAGCAACACCTATGTCAACAGACGTCATTCCATTAGCAGGGCCACTTGTTGCAGTAAAAGTGCCTTCATAGCTTAAAAACTGTCCCGAAATAACTGTTCCTTGATATGTCAAAGCAAAACCATCTGGTGGACCATTTTGAATACCATTTGACGGATATACGTAAGTGTAAAAGGTAAAGTTTCCACTGGTATTCCCTACCGTAAAAACATCCAATGTTTTGGTGTCATAACTTGCTCCTCCATTTCCATTGTATAATACGACAGCAAAATCAGAGAGAGCGTATGTTCCCGGGTTTTCAACCACTACTTCAACAAACTCATTGGCGTCGGTACCTGCATTATCATAATGTATTTCATTTACATAGGCATTCTGCCCTTGAACAGCGAGCCAGAAAAAGGATAAAATGGCAATAAATAGTAGATTTTTTTTCATAATATTCATTTTAAAAATTAATTAATTTCATTTGGTTTGAGAACAGCTAAAGTACAAAATTGCTAAACTGCTTAAAGCCTTTGTTAATAAATAATCAAGAAGGTTTATTTATTGTTAAAATAAAAAGGCATCCCAACCGGAATGCCTTTTTATTACCATGCAATTTCAAATTACTTTTTATCGTCCACTTCTTCAAAGTCAACGTCGGTAACTTCGTCGTCGCCTCCTTTGGGTGGGTTAGTGTTTCCACCATCTGCTCCAGGTGCGCCGTCTTGAGGTGCTCCTTGAGCCTGGGTGTTTTTGTACATTTCTTCGCTTGCTTTTTGCCAAATTCCGTTCAGGTTTTCCATTGCTGAATCTATAGCAGCAATATCCTGGCTTTTATGCGCAGACTTGAGGTTTTCAAGTGCGGTTTCAATTTCGCCTTTCTTATCGGCAGGCAATTTATCTCCAAACTCCTTGATTTGTTTTTCCGTTTGGAAAATCAAGGCATCTGCGCTGTTCAGCTTATCAATTCTTTCTTTTGCTTTTTTGTCCTCGTCGGCATTGGCTTCAGCTTCAGCTTTCATTTTCTTGATTTCTTCCTCAGATAAACCTGAAGAAGCTTCAATACGGATACTTTGCGATTTTCCGGTTGCCTTGTCTTTGGCGTTTACGTGGAGGATACCATTCGAATCAATATCGAAAGTAACTTCAATCTGTGGAACTCCGCGAGGTGCCGGCGGCAGTCCGTCGAGGTGGAAACGTCCAATACTTTTATTTTGGTTCGCCATTGGTCGTTCGCCTTGCAAGACATGAATTTCCACTGAAGGCTGGTTATCCGAAGCAGTCGAAAATGTTTCAGATTTTTTAGTAGGAATAGTTGTATTCGATTCAATCAACCTGGTCATTACACCACCCAAAGTTTCGATACCCAATGAAAGCGGGGTAACATCAAGCAGCAATACATCCTTCACCTCACCTGTTAACACACCTCCCTGAATAGCAGCACCAATTGCCACAACTTCGTCAGGGTTCACGCCTTTTGAAGGTTCTTTTCCAAAAAAGTCTTTAACAACTTTCTGTATTGCTGGTATACGGGTGGAACCACCAACCAAAATCACTTCGTCAATGTCAGAAGCCGTCATTCCGGCATCTTTCAAGGCAGCTTTACAAGGTTCAATTGTTGCTTTAACCAGCGATTCTGTCAACTGGTCAAATTTTGCCCTGCTCAATTTTTTTACCAAGTGCTTTGGCACACCGTCAACCGGCATGATGTAAGGCAAGTTGATTTCAGTTTCGTTCGAGCTCGACAATTCAATTTTCGCTTTTTCAGCAGCTTCTTTCAAACGCTGCAAAGCCATCGGGTCTTTTTTCAAATCAAGCCCTTCGTCTTTTTTGAATTCATCGGCAAGCCAGTCAATAATCAACTGGTCAAAGTCGTCACCACCCAAGTGAGTGTTTCCGTTGGTTGACTTTACTTCAAACACGCCATCGCCCAATTCGAGGATAGAAATATCAAAAGTTCCGCCACCCAAATCGTAAACAGCAATTTTTTCGTCTTTGTGCTTCTTGTCAAGACCGTAAGCCAAAGCTGCAGCAGTAGGCTCGTTGATAATCCTTTTCACTTTCAAACCAGCTATTTCACCGGCTTCTTTTGTTGCCTGGCGCTGCGAGTCGTTAAAGTAAGCAGGAACAGTAATAACCGCTTCTGTAACAGTTTGCCCCAGGTAATCTTCTGCAGTTTTTTTCATTTTCTGTAATACCATTGCTGATATTTCCTGCGGCGTATATTTTCTGCCATCAATATCTACTCTGGATGTATTATTGTCACCTTTAACAACTTTATAAGGTACGCGGCCTGCTTCTTTGGTTACTTCGCTAAAAGAGTTTCCCATAAAACGTTTGATGGATGAAACAGTTTTTGTTGGATTGGTAATTGCCTGCCTTTTGGCCGGGTCACCAACTTTACGTTCTCC
>DATCTB010000506.1:0-5273 GCA_036568185.1 Bacteroidales bacterium
ACCAAAACCTATGTGGTTGGAAATGATGCAACTAACTGGTTTAAACAAGAATTGGAAAGATTCAAGGATTTTCTAGCAATATCGTTCGGAAAAGAAAATAGCGGGCAATCAGTTGTATTCCAGGAAGGAGGGCAACTTCGCGACCATTTGCTATCGGAGCTTCCAAATGAAACCTGGCTTGATTTTCAAAATGAATTTTTAAATTATACTGAGTAAATATAAGCCTGAACTATTGTGTAATCAGCGCTTTAATTGTAACTTGCAAGGAAAATAAGCTGGAAAATACTTCCCAGCTTATTTTACCAATTTGGGCTTCATTTAAAGTTCAAAAAAAAATGAAAAAGCTTAATATTAAGGAACTTATTTCCAGGTATGTTAGGTTGCGTTCCTCCATTTATGGCAGGGTGATTTTTATAATTACTGTTTTATCCATTTTTCTTTTCTTATCGTTTGGCGCCATTTTTCGCTCCGTTTACAAGGAATATTTGAATACTGTTATTCGTCAAAATGGCAATAATGTAGGCTCAATCATTGAAGGTGCGCTCTATTACTCAATGCTTACCAACAACAAAGGAGCTTTGGAAACATCACTAGACATGATAAATACCATGTCGGGCATCGACGAAGTAAACATGTATGATAACCAGGACAGGTTGGTTTATTCATCATTTTCATCCGATACAGCAACCAACAGCAATCCAAATTGCATCAGTTGCCACCATGATATTAAAACCATGTTTCCCAAAAATGAAAAATCATACAGGATAATTGATGTTGAAAGCGCCTGCAGCATGAACCAAACCGAAAAAGGATACAGGCAGTTGTTAATTAAAACCCCTATTTTCAACGAACGGTCGTGCTATGTAAGTTCGTGCCATGCACACAATGAAAATGAACAAGTTTTGGGCTCCCTACTTATTAAAATTCCATTGCGCGATTTGGATATGGCTATTCAAAAATCATCAACAGAATTTTATTTGCTGGCAATACTTACTACCATTTTGCTAGTTGCTTTTTTGATATTTTTCACGAGCCAAAACGTTAAAAAACCACTTTATGGGTTGATTAAAGCCAGTGAGGCAGTTTCGAAAGGAGACAAAAATTTCCGTGTTGAAATAAAACCTAACCTGCTGGACGATATGCGTGTAGTTTCGGAGGCATTTAACAATATGCTTGATAACCTAAGCGCAGCGAATATTGAATTGGAAAATTGGTCGCACCAACTTGAATATAAAGTTCAAAAAAAATCAGACGAATTGAAAGAAATTCAAAAAGAACTAATTCATATTGAAAGAATTGCCTCGCTCGGCAAATTGTCTTCTTCGGTTGCCCACGAAATAAACAATCCATTGTCAGGCGTGTTAACATATACTAAACTGGTTCACAAACAATTGGAAAAAATAGAAATCGATTCAAAAGCAAAAGAATCAATGCTAAAATACCTTACAATTGTTGAAAATGAAACTAAACGATGTGGCGATATTGTAAAAGGTTTGCTTGATTTTTCGAAAAAAGACGATGAAAATTTTGAAAAAAAGCATTTACATAAAATATTGAAGGATGTGTACGAACTGATGTCGCACCAAATGAAAATTTCAAATATTCATTTTTATACTGATTTTTCTGCTGAAAATGATTTGATTAACTGCCGTGAAAATCAAATAAAACAAGCCTGCGTAGCCATTTTAGTAAATGCAAGCGAAGCCGTTTTTGAAAATGGGGAGGTTCTTATTAAAACTAATAACCCGGACGCGAACAGCATAAAATTTGAAATTTCAGACAATGGAGTCGGTATCCGCCCTGAAGACATCCCCCACATTTTTGAACCATTCTTTTCTGCAAAGCAAAAAGCCAGTGGGATAGGGCTTGGGCTTGCTATTGTTCACGGAATTGTTCAAAACCACAAAGGCAAAATTGATGTTACTTCTGAATTGGGGAAGAAAACCACACTATCTATAACTTTGCCATTGATACATATTTAAAACTTTAAATGATGTTAGAAAATATTTCAATTCTCATTGTTGACGACGAAGAATCTGTTAGGGACTCGTTGTACAATTGGTTTATCGAAGACGGTTATCATGTAGAATGTGCTGAGAATGCCCAGGTTGCACTGTCTTTGCTCGAATCAAAACCGTTTCATATTATTCTGGCAGATGTAAAAATGCCTGGCATGGATGGGCTCGAAATGCAAAGGCGGATAAAGGCTATCAACAAAGAAACAATTGTGATTGTAATGACTGCATTCGCTTCGGTTGATACTGCAGTTCAAGCGCTTAAAGATGGCGCTTACGACTATATCACCAAACCTTTCGACCCAGACGACCTATCGCACTTAATTAGAAATGCAACGAAACAAATTACTTTGGCTTCTGAAAATGAAGAACTAAGAAAAAAAGTTCTATCCCTTGATAATGTTGAGGACATTATTGGTTGCAGCAAAGGGATGATGAAAGTTCTTCAGGAGGTTGAAAGTGTTGCACAATCAAATTCTTCGGTTATCATTACCGGCGAAAGTGGCACAGGAAAAGAACTGATTGCCAGGGCTATACATTTCAATTCGCAACGAAAATATTTTCCACTTGTAAGCGTTCATTGTGGGGCTCTAACCGAAAGCTTACTCGAAAGCGAATTGTTTGGTCACGAAAAAGGAGCTTTTACCGGAGCCATGTATAACAGGAAAGGCAGGTTTGAAATGGCTGACGGTGGCACAATTTTCCTTGATGAAATCTCAACCATTACCTCTAAAATGCAAATAGAATTGTTGAGGGTTTTGGAATCAAAAAGTTTTGTAAGAGTGGGTGGCAATAAAGAAATAAAATCAGACTTCAGGGTAATTAGCGCAACCAACAAGGATTTAAAAAAAATGGTAGATATTGGGGCATTTCGCGAAGACCTCTATTACAGGCTGAATGTGGTTAACATCACTATTCCACCCTTGCGCGAAAGAACTGAAGATATTCCATTACTCGTAAATCATTTTATAAAAAAATATTGCACAGCCATGAGCCGCGATTTTCTTTCCATAGAACCAGCTGCAATGAAACGCTTGGAAGAATTTGAGTTTCCGGGAAATGTGCGTGAGTTGGAAAATATGATTGAACGCGCTATTGTTATTGGTAATGGCAAAGAAATCAGGTTGAAGGATTTGCCCATGGGAAAAGATATGATTTACAGTTCGGTTGAATCATTGGAAGAACTTGAAAAAAGCTATATTTTACAAATTCTTAATAAATATGATTGGAATATTACCCGCTCCGCAAAGGTCTTAAAAGTTGACCGGGTAACACTGTATAATAAAATTAAAAAGTATAACCTGGAATCTGCAAAATCTTGATGTATTTTATTATTTATTTTTTATAACTATTTTATTTCTAATTGGATAAAAACAAAATCATATTTATTAATTGTGGTGAATTTGATACAAAGCTTCTTGAAGAAATAGCCGAAGAAGTAATGCATGAATTTAACTACCAGGTTACAATTATTAATAATGCTTTTAATTTAACAAGCTTTTATAACATTGAAAGAAGGCAATACGAAGCAAATTATTTATTAAAAGAAATTGAAGGCCTTAATTATCCTAACGCGATAAAAAAAATCGGCCTGTTTCGAGTAGATTTATATATTCCTATTCTCACCTATATTTTTGGGCAAGCCAGGTTTAAAGGCGATGCAGGGTTGGTCTCCATTTACCGCCTTAAAAATGAACCCTATGGCATTGAGAATGATGAAGTGCTGGCTCAAAACAGGTTTAAAAAAGTTATTATCCACGAATTGGGGCACACTTTTGGTTTAGTTCATTGCCTCGTACCCAATTGTGTAATGAGGCCAAGCACTTACGTTGAAGATATTGACCAAAAATCTAATCAGCTTTGTGTTAACTGTAAATCTATTTTGAAAAAAGAGTATTGAGACGCTGCATTTATGCTCTATTTTAAAGAACTAGTTATTTTATATTGGAATTTTGAACAATTTAATTGATTATTTGTTCCTAACAATACAAACAAAATTCTAAAAAAAATGATAACAAAAATCCTGGTTTCATATATTCTCACAACAGTTGTATTTTTAATCATAGACCTTATATGGCTAGGTTTTATTGCTAAAAACCTTTATAGCAAACATCTTGGACATCTGCTTAGCCCAGATGTAAACTGGACAGCGGCAATTGTATTTTACCTGCTGTTTATTGTGGGAATTAGTATTTTTGCTATTTACCCCGCAATTGAAAGCAATTCCTGGGAAAAGGCGCTATTGTTAGGTGCGCTCTTCGGCTTTTTCACCTATGCCACTTATGATTTGACCAACTACGCAACTTTGAAAAACTGGCCCTTGAATATTGTCATCATCGATATTATTTGGGGTTCATTTCTCACAGCATCAGTAAGTTTGTCTGGTTTCTTTATAACACGCTATATTCAAGCATATTAAAAGTATAGTTAAATTTCAGGGTTGTTCGGGCGGGAATAAACGAGCTGCACAAGGTTGATGTTTCTCTGCTGAAAAGCTGCTTCACAATAGGAAAAATAGTACTCCCATTTCCTGGTAAATTTATCGTCAAAGCCCATATCCTTAATTTGGCTTAGGTTCTGAAACATATTTTCTCTCCACTTTGAAAGCGTTTTTGTATAGCTCAAGCCAAACTCATTCAGGCTGTAAAGATTTAGCGCACTCGTTTGGTTTACTGACTGGTTAATCTTTTCAAGTGAAGGCAAAAGCCCTCCGGGAAAAATATATTTCTGAATCCAGTCAACGCTTTTTCGGTATTCATCATATTTCTTATCAGGAATAATAATTGCCTGCAAGCCAACAATTCCATTTTTGGCAAGCAACGCATCAATCTTTTTAAAATAATCATTAAAATATTTGTGCCCAACAGCTTCAATCATCTCTATTGATACAATTTTATCAAATTTTCCTTCCATTAGTCGGTAATCCTGAAAAACGATTTTAATCTTTTTCTCCAGATTTGCTTTTCTAACACGCTCTGTAGCAAGCTCAAACTGCCGTTTTGAGATAGTTATCCCTGTAACTTTACAATCGAAATTCTTTGCAGCATACAAGGCAAAGCCTCCCCATCCGCAGCCAATTTCAAGAACATGGTCTGTAGCTTTCAGATTAATTGACCGGCACATCAATTCATATTTGGCTTGCTGGGCTTTTTCAAGCGATTCATTTCCTGTTTCAAAAAAAGCACTTGAATAGGTCATTGAAGAGTCGAGGAAAAGTTGAAAAAATTCGTTACTTAAATCGTAATGCTCTGAGATATT
>DATCTB010000507.1:0-11544 GCA_036568185.1 Bacteroidales bacterium
AAATCAAAAGAAATTGAAGGCTTTTCTAAAAAATATGGCTTGGACAAATTAGTTTATTACGAGGAATTTGATTCGGCTGATGAAGCTTTTAAGAAAGAAAGGCAAATGAAGAAATGGAATCGGTCATGGAAAATCAGGTTGATTGAAGAGAATAATCTGAATTGGATTGATTTAGCTGAATATTGATAAGAAATTTTGGACTGGATTCCCGCCTTCGCGGGAAAGTTAAGAGAAGAAAAAGGTGATTGGGTGCGGATTAGAAGCTTTTTCAATCGAGTTTTAGATTTCTTCAGGAGATTACTTCATTTTGCTCGTAGCTGTTACTTTTTCATGGAAATGTTTAGAATTGTAGGAAATCCTTTTTTTTTAACTTCCGTCTTTGGTCTTCCTGCTTCCTACTTCCCTCTTCAAACTTTTTACTTTTATCTTTTATCTTATTATTTATCTTTGGCAATCAAAAAATATCAAAACTATGAAACTATTGGAAGGAAAAGTTGCACTGATAACAGGTGCTGCACGCGGTATAGGCAAAGCTATCGCCATCAAATTTGCCAGTGAGGGTGCTAATATCGCCTTTTCAGATTTGAATTATGACGAAAATATGCAGGCTACTGAAAATGAATTAAAAGCATTGGGCATTAAAGCTAAAGGTTATGCCTCCAATGCCGCCTCATTTGAGGATGCCGAAAAACTGGTTGATTTTGTTGTTGCTGATTTTGGACAGCTTGACATTTTGGTAAACAATGCCGGAATTACACGCGATAATTTACTGATGAGAATGCAGGAAAAAGATTGGGACATGGTAATTACCGTAAACCTGAAATCGGCTTTCAACCTTACGAAAGCCGTTCAAAAACCAATGATGAAGCAAAGAAATGGCTCGATCATCAATATGAGTTCAGTAGTTGGTGTGAGCGGAAATGCGGGTCAGTCGAATTATGCTGCCTCAAAAGCAGGAATGATTGGTTTTACCAAGTCAATTGCGCAGGAGTTGGGTTCAAGGAATATACGCTGCAATGCCATTGCCCCTGGTTTCATTGAAACCGATATGACACACAAACTAACCGATGAAGTGCGCGAAGCGTGGATAAAAAACATCCCATTGCGCCGTTCCGGAAAACCGGATGATGTGGCTGACGTGGCTACTTTCCTTGCCTCCGACCTATCGTCCTATGTTTCAGGACAGGTTATCAATGTTTGTGGTGGAATGAATACCTAAAATAAGGCTATTTATTTGCTTTTTGTTTTTTAAAAGAAAATTTGTTTTCATTTCCTTTTAATAACCTACCTATATTTTTTCGGTGCGTCCACACCAGGAAAATTGCAGCAAATATGGATAGAAATATCAATCCGGGATTTTCTTCATGGTAATAAAAAATTACTACCAAAGGAAAAGCAATACCTGCCAGCAGCGAACCGAGAGAAACAAAGCGGGTTATTGAAACAACCAGAATGAATATTATTACAGAAACCAGTACAGCACCTCCGAATAAAGCGATGCCCATCCCAAGCAAAGTTGCAACGCCTTTTCCTCCCCTGAAACCGGCAAAAACTGGTAATGTATGCCCAACGACTGCCAGCAATCCGGCAGCAATATTTGCGTAAATAATATTATCCGGATCCCAGTTTGCCGGCACGAAATATTGCATCAGCCAAACAGCAAAGAAACCTTTCAAAATATCAATGATAAAAACAGGAAGTCCGGCTTTTACGCCAAGCACGCGAATTGTATTGGTTGCTCCTGCATTTCCTGACCCTTCATTTCTTACATCAACTCCGTAAAATATTTTTCCAACCCATACAGCAGTTGGAATAGAACCAAGCAGGTAGGCAAGCACTAATCCAATAAATAACTGAAAAAACTCCATTTTCTTTTTCTTTCGGAAGCTTAACGTCTTTCAATTTCTTCCATATCTCGAAGGAAATTCACGCTTTTACTTCTTGTGGAAATGACAAATTCGTAATAATCCACATCACTATTTTCATTCAAAATCCGTGAATTTCCCGGTAGGGTTTCAATATAATCATTTAAAGCATTGTCGGAAGAAATTATTTGCATTATCCCATTTTTGTAGGTAAAGAAATACCATTGTGCTTTGTTGATTTTTAAATAAAATGAAACTGCCGGCCCGCTTGTTGATTTTTCGATTTGCAAATAGCCCGAAACATATTTGTTGATTTGTTGACCATTTACATACCCAATACCAATGGGCCCCTGCGAAACAAATGAGCGGGTTTGGCTATCCCATTTCAATTTAACTTCGCTAAAAATAATTGTGTGTTTCAGCGCATCAGGCATTTTTTTAACCTGCCCATACAGGCTCAACTCTGAGGTTAGTTTTTCGCTTTCAGCAGTACCCAGAATTTTTTTCAACATAAGAGGAAATTTACCAAGGCCAGTCTTTTTTATGGTAGTATTGGAAATTAACAAACTGTCGGAAATCATTGCCAATGCTTTCTGATCGAGGAAGAAATTGAGCATCAAAGCCACGTCCAGGTATGTTGAATCGGGAATTATCAAATGATTGAACGCACCAGCAGCTGTTGCTTTAAAAACATTGTTACTTACATCGAGGTTAAAAATTCCACTGCCTTCAACAACACATCGGTTCAGGTTCAGGGAAACAAAATTACCTTCTGAGTTTTCCTTTTTTGAAACAATTCCCTGTTGCACGAAAAATGAATTATTGGCTGTATCGTAAGCAATGCTTCCATAAGCATCAATTAAAATCTGGTCATTCGGGTTTTTCAAAGGCTCAAGAACTAGTGGATAAAATCTTGATGTTTCCTGAGAATAAGCCATTCCGAAAAGGGCACTTTTTTGGTCAACACTTACGCTTTGTTTGCTCAGTTCGAAAGAAATATTATTAGGATCTATAAATTTTTCGAAAGAAACCCATTTTCCTTCCTGTCCCACGCAGTCTTCGTTAATCCTGTATCCGCCCGAGAACTGAAGGAATTTATTATTCGCTATCAAACCAATTTGCCCGGTGAAGAAATACTCAGGACTCAGGAAGAATATTTCCGTGGGCTCCAAATCACCAAAACCAGTTGTAATGCCCTTGCTGTTTTGTGTAACTCTTCGCATAAAAATCGGCTGCTTCGTTTTATTTCTGTCCATGTAATTCACATAACCACTGGCAATAAAACGTTGCTTGTTCAGAATATCCACCTTGGCATCAACAACTTCGTGATATTTGGTAAGCGTATCAAGAATAATCCTTGCATTTTGCAAAGTCAGAATACCACCGTCCCTCAGTATTTTAAGGTACTCGTTTGAAGGAAAGATAGCCGCATCAGCTGCTTTTACCATTCGCACCTGTTCCACATCAATAGTAAAGTCATTCAGATTATAAGTTGCCTGTCCGGCGAAAAAACGGATAATAGAATCTGGGTTGGGATCAACAGAAATGAACTCAGGCCCGCTAAGCTTATAATCAATTAACCCTTCTGAACTAAGCGTATCTAAAGCGATATAGGCATCTGACAGATTGCTGTGCAGGTAAATTTTATCCTGAACCATATCCCATTCAGCTTCATCCAAGTTCGAAATAAACTTGTTGTAAGGAAATTCAACAAATGAATTATCATAAATATGATCGAACCATCCCTTTTTCTGGGCAAAATCTATTTTTGCCAAATAGCCCATCGATTTGAAAACGAGTGTATCAACATCCTTGCGCAGAAAGAACTTGGCCGAGTCAGCCACCAAATCAGTATTTCTGAAATCTATTTGCGATGACTGAATTTCTGATTTATCGAAATGAAATGAACCATCGCCATGCAGAAACTCGGGGTTCAGGTAAAGCATGCCGCTCAACCATGAATCAGTGTACATGGTGAAAGGTTTTTCGCGGTTGCTGATAGCCATCACATTGGTATCAATCGACCATTTTACATCAACAGTATCACCACTGGCGAAAGGAAAATCATACACATCAGGGCTTTCTTCAATCACAAAATTCTGACTTGTTGCAACTAATGAATCGGGATAAAAAATAAAGTTATCTGAACTAAAATCTGCAGATAAATAGCTTAACAAACCTGAGCCTCTAAAGCCCGCATTACTTAAAAATATAGAATCTGAATAATTTCCCTTATTCGCATAAACAGGATAACCCGAATCGGGGGTAATATGGTTAAAACCGAGCGAATAGTCGGGCATTACAACTAGAGGTTGCCTGATATTGGGGAAAATACCTGCCGAAACCAAAGTACCCTGAAACTCCATTCCCTCCGTTGTGAAGGTTAGAATACTGTCAAGTTTGAAAGGATCAAGCTTAAAATAGAATGTTTCTGGCAGCAAAGTACTGTCCTGGATATCGCGCCGGTTAAAGTAAACATAACTGTCTTCGTCGCTGATAAACATTGGATATTCCGGAAAATCTTTCAATCCTGATTTATTAAAAGGCTGATCAATGTAAATTCTTCCATTTAATTCATTAATAATATTCTGAACCCTGACCAGCGAATCTTTTCTATTTAAAGAATCGAGCTTGTAAACATTGAACACCAGCGAGTCAATATAGTTCATGTGAATCATGAAAGTATCGTAAATAAAGGTGTTATTTCTGGAATAAAAATCGAACAAGCCCATTCTTACCTGTCCATCGAATGTGATATTTCTATTTTTCCTGATAGATATTTTTTGGTTATAAGGGTAAATAAAAACTTGCTGCGAATCGCTCAACACAACTTCTTTTACGCCATATAAATCAAGCCGCAAATCGTTGATATTCACAGAAGCGTTTGGTTTGTTGTTCATTTTCGATTTGAGCT
Organism: Bacteroidales bacterium; assembly: GCA_036568185.1. Classification (GTDB taxonomy): domain Bacteria; phylum Bacteroidota; class Bacteroidia; order Bacteroidales; family F082; genus DATCTB01. The sequence goes on from DATCTB010000507.1 coordinate 4,780, forward strand.
TGATCACATCATAATCTGCACGGCCACTTTTTGCATCCAAAAAACTATAAAATCTATCTTTCACCAAGGCTGTTTGCTTTGAAGCGTCGTAAACCAGAAATCCATTATTTGCGAGGTTAATAAGCAAAGCAGAAACCTGTTCGGGAGATTTTTTCATGTAGGCCGCCAGGGCATTCAACTTAATTTCCTTATCATTATAAATTTTCAGGTAATTCTGAATGGAATACATTGGGTTTAATTCATTTAACCCCTGAATTGTATAAAAGTCATTTACAGAAAAATAACTGCTTGAAATTAATGTTGCATTATTAATATTGCTAACTCCTTTAATTTCCTTGAAATACATATTCAGGCTATCCAGGTTCCACGAAAGCGCGGGAGAATAGATATCCAATTGGTGGTAGGAATCGAAGAAAGGAACCAGGTTTGAGCCTTCTTCTTTACTAAATAAAAGAATTTCATGACTTTCACTTTTGTACCTAAAACGCAAACCGGGGTGATACAAGGAATCATTGTCGAAGAAGAAAGTAACTTCAGCCTTTGCCGATTCAATTTGGTTTTCCTGTAAACTAAATAAATCTGATTTAATTCTGCCTACCTTGTTATCGCCTCTGACTATGCTAACATAGGCTTCGTCATATGGGCCAGAATTGCCAAACAACTCTAAACCATTAAGGTAGAACCCGCCATAATAATCAATATAGGGGTAAACATTTTTAAGTGAAAAATTTTTCAAATACGACTCGAATCTTGGATAGGAACTGCGGCTATTCGGGGGACTGGAGGTAACCCTTTCAACAAAATGTCCCAAAATTGGATTACTGAAAAACTTCTTGTAATAAAGTACGGTTGAATCGGCTACAAAAGTTGATTGTTTTAAGTCGATTTTATAATCGCTTAACTGAACATAAATTTCATCTGCCTTTTCCTTTCCAAAACGGCTCCACTCAACAGTTCCGCCTTGTCCAACCCAAAGTTTCCTGTTGTAAACATACGTCCCTTTGGTTTTTAAGATTACTGTACTGTCTTTTTTCGAACTGCATACCAGGTTCAGCGATTCGAATTTAATTTGAAAACCCGTGTCCAAGTCAAAATAGTAATCTGCCTGCCTGAAATTCCATGAGTATGTAATGTTGTTCAGGTACTCCGACTCCAGGAACTCATTAGTAAAGCTCAATAAATCAGTAAAATCTTTAGTTTTAGGATTATTCAAAAGCGAATCTGCGAACATATGCCAGGCTATAACACTTCGTGGCGTTAATTTTGATTCTGAAATTAAGGTAAGTGTGTACACATAGTCGTATAAAAATGGGTAAGTTTTCAGATTTTTCTTGCGCATTGCTTCCACCAGGTACCTAACCTGGTCTTTTTCAGCTTTGTTAAACCGGCCAATACTCCAGCGTTTGTAAAAGCGGTCCAAAGTAATTTGCGATTTTTCTGCAGCAGCTTTTGATGGGGTATTAAGTAAAGTATTTGAAAGAAACTGGTAGAATTTTTCGGAATCACCGGCAAGAGAATCCAACTCCTGCGCTTTGGAGTAGTTGAAGAAAAATATAAAAATGGCTATTAAAGTAAAAAGAAGTACTGGCTTTTTATTCATATTAAAATCCATTTAGCTGGAGAGGGCAAAAGTCGGCAATTTATTTTTTATTAAAAATTGCTGCTACCCAGTTTTTGTCGCTAAGGTTTGATTCAAAAATCAGGCCGTGTTTATTGGCTTTTTTAGTTATATCCTCTAAATCTTCTGTATAAAAACCGCTGAAAAATATCCGGCCTCCTTTTCTGAGCACTTTTGCGTAAGCAGGAATATCACTTATCAATATATTCTTGTTTATGTTGGCTAAAATCAGGTCATATTCATCATCGCCTTCCAGCAATTCAGCACCACCTTTTAATACGGTAAAGCCGGCGAGGTCATTTAACTCGATATTCTCCAGCGTATTATTGTAGGCCCATTCATCAATATCAATAGATGTAACCATTAATGCTCCTTTTTTCACTGCCAGAATACCTAAAACGCCTGTTCCGCAACCCATATCCAATACGCGCATGCCTTCAACATTTTCTTTCAGCAGCAACCTGATCATCAATGCTGTGGTTTCGTGATGAGCTGTACCAAAAGCCATTTTAGGGCTTAACAAAATGTCGTATTCAAGTTCGGGTTTAGGCTGATGAAAAGTAGCCCGCACCTGGCAGCAACCATCAATAATAACCGGTGTGTAATTACTTTCCCATACTTCATTCCAGTTTTGGCTTTTAATTATACTAATGGCCAGCATTGTACGATTATCAAGGTTCTTGCAAAAAGTAGTAGAGAGTAAATTCGCGGTAGCAAAACTATTTTGTGGAATGTAGGCCAGCAAATAACTGTCATCTTCACTGAAACTTTCGAAACCAATTTCAGCAAGCTCAGCAACCAACATTTCTGTTTGCTCTAAACTATCCGGGCGTCGACATTTAAGTTCAATGTAATTCAAAGTAGAATTCTGGGTTTAGAAACTTTGGATTATTTTAATAAAATCTTCTGCTTTCAATGAAGCTCCTCCAATCAAACCACCGTCAACATCAATCTGTGAAAACAATTCTGCTGCATTTTTTGCATTGCAACTTCCGCCGTATAGAATGGTGGTTTCAGCAGATACTTTCTCGCCATATTTTTCATTTATCAGCTTACGGATAAAAGCGTGCATTTCCTGTGCCTGTTCTGGTGTTGCTGTCAAACCGGTACCGATAGCCCACACGGGTTCGTAAGCAATAACTATATTTGAAAATTCTTCTTTGTTCAGATGGAAAAGTCCTTCGGAAACTTGGTTCTTCACCACATCGAAATGAACATTTTTCTCTCTTTCAGATATAACTTCGCCGCAGCAATATATTGGAATTATATCATTATCGAGCAGTTTATTAACCTTTTCCGCAAGCGACTGGTTGCTTTCGCTGAAATATTTTCTTCGCTCACTGTGTCCGATAATGCAATACTCGATATCAACAGCAGCAAGCATTTCGGCTGAAATTTCACCGGTATAAGCTCCATTTTCATATTCACTCACATTTTGCGCGCCAACCAAAAAGTTGGATTCATCAGCAAAATCAGAGGCCATTTCCAAATAAATTGAAGGAGGGCAAACCACCACTTCACATTTAACTTTCTTACCTTCCAACTCGTCCGCCAGGTCACTAAGCAGATCTTCAGCCTCGCTGAATGTTTTATTCATTTTCCAGTTTCCGGCAACAATTTTTTTTCTCATCAATTCCAGAATTTATGTTAGGTTAATTTAGCCTTCAAAAATAATATTTTAAATTGAATTTTATGAAAAAATTAACTTATCCGCACTCGTGGATCCAGCAGGGCATAAAAGATATCTGCAAGAATATTTACCAAAATCAGCATTACAGAAATAAACAGGACAGAGCCCATGATAACGGGCAAATCATATTTTTCGAGTGAATCAACGATTACAACACCAATTCCTTTCCAGTCGAAAATATATTCCACAAAAACTGCCCCTGCCATCAGTGAGGCGAACCACCCGGTAACAGCTGTTATTATAGGATTCAATGCATTTCTTAAACCATGAAAAACGATTACTCTGAACTGTGAAAGCCCTTTGGCATAGGCTGTGCGGATATAATCCTGCGAAAGCACATCCAACAGCGAACTTCGGGTAAGGCTGACAATAATAGCCAAAGGACGAATGCCCAAAGTGATGGCTGGCAATAATAGGTTTTTTAAATTTAAGTAAACCTCGCCAGTATAATCATCAACGGAATAAAGGCTTCCATACATGCTCAAACCTGTGTAATCGGCAAGTAAAAACGCAAATACCCAGGCGATAATGATTGCTGCAAAAAATGAAGGTACCGACATGCCAACGGAAGAAACTACCAGCAAAAATCTGTCGAGAAGGCTGTCTTTGTATAATGCCGCAGGTATACCAAGCAAAATACCTAAAATCATTGCCAGGAAAATAGCAGAACCTGCAAGCAACAATGTTTTAGGAAACGCTTCAGCAATAATAGCTGTAACCTCCCTTTGCCCCTGGTATGAACGCCGTAAGTATGGTTTTTTTAAAATTAAAGAATGGTTTTTGAAGTGAATCAGAGAAACCGTTTTCCCATATTTCGAATGGTTTAAATACCAATAGCTTTCTGGGTTTTTTGTATTTTGAAATGAAACCGGAGAAATATCATTTAAAAAATTAAAATATTGGACTGCAACAGGCTTGTCGAGCCCAAGGTCCTTTTTTATTGCATCAACTGAAGCAATGTCAGCGCGTTGGCCCATCAACATGCGAGCCGGGTCGCCGGGTAAAATGGCGAACAGGAAGAAAATAATAGTTGCCACGCCAAACAGGACTAAAAGCCCGTAAAACAACCGTTTTAAAACAAATCTGAACATAATTCGAAATTTTTATTCCGAGTTCAATACCTGATCCAATGTTTTTGGAAAATCATTAGAATGCCATTTATTGACGACAACACCATTCAAAAGCAAAATCAGCCCTGGGTTCGAGCGAATCATCGTCTTCAACTCAGTATCATCGGCCAGGTAACTGGGGTAGTTTATTTGGTAAACTTCTGAATATTTGTCGATAATATCCTCACCCGAACTGCTTAGCAATACAAACCCAACTTCGTGCCGACTAGATTGCTCATAGAGTGCTGACGCGCGTATCATACCCTCAGCATCAGCAGTTTCAATATCGGGAGAAACAAGAATCAGCTGGTAACCCATGTGTTCAATGATTTCGTTGGTTACATTATTGCCCTCGTAATCCACAATCAACAAATTATGGCTTCTTTTCACCCCCGATTCATCTATGCGCTGGTCAACAAATTCCCATTCAGCCATCCAAACAGAATCGTTCCATGGGTATTCGGGACTGAGGTATTCCTTGGTTTCGCCAGTGCTTTTATTTTTATAAATAACAAAAGTTTTTACCTGGTCAAGCCCTTCCGATTTCATATCATTACCTATTTTCCAATCACGGAAATCAAGCATTGGTAAGTGGTTATAATTATAGGAAACAAAATAAATGTAAGATCCAGCAAACAAAATCAGCAACAGTGTTTGCAGCCATTCAGGTATTTTGTTTTTTATAGAATTCCTTTTGAAGAACAGAATTAATGCTAAAATTATCAGGAAAATATTCTTGTAAAAAGTCTCCCAGGCAGTTAGTTTGACCGCATCGCCAAAACAGCCACAATCAGGCACCATTTCGTACAAAGCGTCAAAATAGGTCAACCCTGTAAAAATCAACATTATAATGAAAGAACCTAATGCTGCTAAACGAATGTATAGTTTGAAAAGCAAAGCAACACCCAGAATAAACTCAATAACAATCAAAAAAAACGACAGGTATAATTCAGCCCCGTGTAACCACAATAAATTATATGCACTAAGATAATCTTCAACGCGGTAGGCTGTTCCAATAGGGTCCACTCCCTTCATGGTTGATGAAAAAATAAAAACCAAACCCAGAATAATTCTGAAGACTTTAATAACTATGTGTTCATTTGAACTTTTTACTGACTTAGCCATTTTCTTTTTCAATTAATAATTTTATTAAAGCAAACACCGCATAATTGATAATGTCGAAATAATTTGCATCAAGCCCTTCTGAAACAAGTGTTTTACCGGCATTATCTTCAATTTGCTTTATCCTTAACAATTTCATTAAAATAATATCGTCGAGCGAGGAAACGCGCATATTTCGCCAGGCTTCATCGTAGTCGTGGTTTTTGTTCAGCATCAAATCGCGGGCCTCGTAAATATACTTGTTATATTTTTCCAAAGCCTGCGATGCACTCAAATCAGCTTCTTCAGCAATACCCAGTTCAAGCTGGATAAGCGCCATTACCGAATAATTTACAATGCCAATAAATTCAGGAATTACTCCTTCATCAACTTTCTGATTTCCTTTTATTTGAATGCTCCTGATTCGGTTAGCTTTTATATAAATCTGATCTGTCAGGCTGCTGGTCCTCAGCACGCGCCATGCAGTTCCGTAGTCCTTCTGTTTATTTTCGAACACTTCCCTGCAGTGGCTTATAACTTCCTCAAATTGTTCCGATGTTTTGCCTTTCATGTTTTTTTTGAAACTGTAAATCACTAATTTTGTTCAAATTATCAATCGAAAAAGCGACAATAAAATGAGCACTAAAGATACACCTTTTAGCAAAATGCCAAAACCCATTCATTGCGGCAGCAAAACTATAAATTTCGACAAACCTAAAATTATGGGTGTGCTCAACCTTACGCCTGACTCGTTTTTTGATGGCGGCAAATTTAACCAGGAAAAACATTGGATTGAGCAAACGGCAAAAATGTTGAAAGAAGGCGCTGACATTATCGACCTGGGGGCAATTTCGACCCGACCCGGTGCCAAAATGATTAACACCGAAGATGAACTTGACAGAGTAATTGAGCCACTTGAAATATTGATTGGGGAATTTCCGGATGCAATTTTCTCGATAGATACTTTCAGGGCAAAAGTCGCTGCTGAGTGCATAGAAATTGGCGCTCAAATGATTAATGATATTTCGGGTGGAAATTTTGATGAAAAGATGTTTGAAACCATAGCCCGTTATAAAGTTCCCTATGTATTGATGCACATTCACGGGACTCCGCAGGATATGCAATCTGAGCCAATTGCTGAAAATGCAATACGGCTAATTCAAGATTTTTTTAAAGAAAAAATTAGCAAACTCAATGCTCTGGGAGTCGAAGATATTATACTTGACCCTGGCTTTGGTTTTGGAAAA
>DATCTB010000508.1:0-2991 GCA_036568185.1 Bacteroidales bacterium
TATTTTAGAAAAAATAAGTACAATTGATATCCTGGTTAACAATGCTGGTTTCCTGGTTGTCAGGCCGTTTAGCGAATTAACGGATGATGATTTTGACAAGACTTTTTCTGTCAATGTAAAAAGTGTTTTCAAAATTACCCGCGACTTGCTGCCATATTTTTCAGCTAATGCGCACATTGTCAATATTTCGAGCATGGGTGGAGTTCAGGGAAGTGCTAAATTTCCGGGGCTTTCCCTTTACAGTTCCAGCAAAGGTGCGCTTGGAATACTTACTGAATGCCTTGCAGAAGAGTTGAAAGAAAGAAAAATCAGCGTGAATGCGCTTGCGTTGGGAGCAGTCCAAACCGAGATGCTGGCAGAAGCCTTTCCAGGTTACAAAGCCCCGCTTTCAGCCAGCGAAATGGCAGATTTTATTTATAATTTTACTTTAACCGGGAACAAGTTTTTTAACGGAAAAATATTACCCGTTTCATCTAGTACACCTTAAAACTGAAATAAGTGAGCGAATCAACTATAAGCCATCCGGGCATAATCACCAAAATTGAAGGCAGCAAAGCTGAAGTTACCGTCCAGGTGAATTCCGGCTGCGCTTCGTGTGAGATAAAAGGATCTTGCTCAATTAGCGAATCAGTGGCTAAAATTATTGAAGTGGATTTGGAGAATGCAGAAATGTATTGCAAAGGACAACTTGTTTCGGTTGAAATGAAACAATCGCAAGGCAGTTGGGCAGTTGTTTTTGGCTATCTTTTTCCATTTGTGGTTTTGGTTGCCAGCCTGGTAGTTTTCATTTCTCTGGGAATTGACGAAGGCATTTCCGGGTTATTAGCGCTTGGTATGCTCGTTCCTTATTACCTGGTTTTGTACTTGTTACGGAATTATTTTAAAAAGAAATTTTCCTATCGGCTGGTCTGAATCCCTGATTTGATTCATTATATTTTTCTGTTTACCCCACAAAACATATTGAGTTTGTTTAAATGTTTCTAAATAGCTTTATGGCTATAATTTATAGTCTTTCTAAAGTTATTTTAAAACTTACTGATAATCAATAAGTTTAATAATGGTTGAGTAAGCATTGAGCTAGTGCGTTGGATTTAAAATACATAAAATCAGGCAGATACATATTTTGTTGCTTTATGTTTCAATTAGATGATTATACCTATTTATGTTAATTTTGTAACACTTGAAAAAACAGGTGTAATATCTGGTGAAAATCAATTACAAAAATCATGGATAACGTTATATTAATTGCTACATCTGCTTTGGGCGGGCTAGGTTTGGTTGCTGCTGTTGTACTGTATTTTGTAGCAAGCAAGTTCAAAGTATTCGAGGACCCGAAAATTGATGAAGTTGAAAACTCATTGCCGGCGGCAAACTGCGGTGGTTGTGGATTTCCTGGATGCCGTGCATTTGCTGAAGCAACAGTTAAATCATCAAATGAAAAGAAAAGCATAGAAGGATTGAATTGCCCGGTTGGCGGGAACGAAGTAATGCAAAAAGTTGCTGCCATTGTTGGCCTCGAAGTTGAAATGAAAGACCCGATGATTGCAGTTATTCGTTGCAATGGTTCACACACCAATTCTCCTTCCAAAGTAAAATACGAAGGCACTTCTTCTTGCTCATTTGCCCATGCACTATATGCCGGCAATGGAGGCTGTATGTACGGCTGTCTTGGTCTTGGCGATTGTGAAGTTGCGTGTACTTTCGATGCTTTACATATGAATCCAGAAACCGGTTTGCCGGTTGTCAATGATAAATGTACAGCTTGCAACGCCTGCGTTATTGCTTGTCCCAGAGGAATTATTGAATTGAGAAAAAGGGGGCCAAAAGACAGGCGGATATTTGTTTCGTGCATCAATGAGGAAAAAGGTGGGCCGGCAAAAAAGAATTGCGAAGTAGCTTGCATTGGCTGTACTAAATGCGAGAAAGAATGCAAGTTTGATGCAATTACCATTGAAAATTTCCTGGCGTATATTGATTTCAATAAGTGTACCTTATGCAGGAAATGTGTTGAAGTATGTCCAACCAATGCCATTCACGAAATAAACTTCAAACCAAGGAAGCCGAAAGTTGATACGGTTGCTGAACCAAAAGCTGCAGCAGAAAAAACAGTCGAGGTTGTTGGAAAAGAGAATTCAGAAAAAAATAATTAAGCATAATTCCATAAAAATGGGAGCATTAAAAACATTTGTATTGGGAGGTGTTCATCCGCCGGAAAACAAACTTTCGGCCAACCGGCCAATTGAGCCGTTGCCCCTTACCAAACAAGCTATCATTCCATTGGGGCAAAACCTGGGAGCGCCTTCGAAACCTATTGTAAAAAAAGGCGATAAAGTGAAAGTTGGGCAGTTAATTGCCGAGGCAGGAGGTTTTATTTCTGCCAATATACATTCGCCAGTTTCAGGAACCGTTCTGAAAGTTGACAATATGATTGATACAAGCGGCTATAAAAAGCCCGGTATTGTCATCAACGTTGAAGGCGATGAATGGGATGAAAAGATTGACCGCAGTGATAGATTGGTTTCTGAAATTATTTTGTCTTCCGAAGAAATCATTAAGAAAATTCAGGAATCGGGGATAGTTGGTTTGGGAGGCGCAACGTTTCCAACCAATGTTAAATTATCGGTTCCACAAGGCAAAAAAGCTGAATACCTGATTATTAACGGAGTTGAGTGCGAGCCTTATCTTACCTCTGACCACCGTTTGATGCTTGAAAAAGGAAAAGAAATTGTTGTGGGAACACAGATTTTGATGAAGGCCTTAAAAGTGGATAAAGCAATTATTGGCATCGAAAACAACAAACCTGATGCTATCAGCCATTTCTTAGAAATTTTAAAAAACACGCCTAATATCCAGCTTATTGCTTTAAAAGTGCAATACCCACAAGGCGGTGAAAAACAATTGATTAAAGCTGCTCTTAATAGAGAAGTTCCCAGCGGGAAATTACCGATTGAGGTTGGCTGTGTAGTACAGAATGTAGGGACTGCTTTTGCC
>DATCTB010000509.1:0-2763 GCA_036568185.1 Bacteroidales bacterium
ATCTTTTTTTCTATCACGCAAAGGCGGAATTCGGATTTGAACAATATTAATGCGATAAAAAAGGTCTTGCCTGAAACGGTTTAGTTCAACCAAATCTTTGATTTCCAATTTGGAAGCGCATATAAGGCGTACATCAACCGGAATATCTTTTGTTCCGCCAATATGCCGAATTACATTTGATTCAAGAACACGAAGCAGTTTAGCCTGCAAATGCAACGGAGTATCGTCAATATCATCGAGAAAAATGCTACCGGTGTGCGCCATTTCAAACATTCCTTGTTTTTGGTGGTCGGCATTGGTAAATGAACCTTTTTCAAAACCAAAGAGCTCGCTTTCAAGTAATTCAGGGGGCATAGCCGCAAGGCCAATTTTTACGAAGGGATTTTGCCCTCTATTGCTCAGTTTGTGGATATAATCTGCAAAAACTTCTTTTCCCGACCCTGTTTCGCCAATCAATAAAATGCTGCTGTTTGAATCAACTACCTTATTGATTCGTTCAATCTGATTGAGCATTTTCTCATCTTGGGTGATGAGCGAAACGGAGGTCATCAGGTTCATGATGGCAGGTTTAGTGGCCTATTGCGTTCTTCTTCCTCAAGGATTTCTCCCAATTCAGTGAGTGCGGCAATACTCTCCAAAGCGCTTTCTTCATCAAGGACAGTAAGGGCAGTGCCAACATGCACAAGCACATAATCGCCGATATTGGCTTCGGGCACCCATTCAACGCAAACCTCTCGCCTTACGCCGCCAAAATCAACCTCTGCCATGCGCAATTCTGGGTTTTCGTCTATGCTGATAATCTTTCCTGGAAGTGAGAGGCACATAATATTTTGTTTTTAAAATGCTAAAATATGTAATTCCTTAAATATATCAAACAGCTATTTTTAATTGTCTAATCATACATTAAATACTTCTTCCTGGTTTCTTTAAATTGAAACAGCCCTTCTTTCCAGGAATCTCTGATTTCTTCTTCAGTTTTTCCTGCCTCAATTTGCAACCTTAATTTATCAGTTCCGGCAAGTTTATCAAAGTAACTGGTGAAATATTTTTCATTAGCGCTAAGCAATTTGTAGGATTCAATCAGCCACAACAAGTTAATTTGTTGAGGATTATTCTTGTAATTCTCAGCGTATCCAGTAAGATTTTGCCCATAACATGGCTCCCCTTTGTATTTTGGGTTGGTGCTTGCCCCCGGCTTACTTTCAGGCGTAAAAACAAAGCTGCCGATGGAGAAATTGGGTGAGCCGTAAATTTGAAAAGGAAAATCAGTTCCACGCCCCACGCTCATTGCCGTCCCTTCAAAAAAGCACAAAGAAGGGTAAAGGTAAACCGACTGCCAATTGGGTAGGTTAGGGGAGGGCTTGATAGGAAGTTTAACTATCATATTGTGCTTGTAATCTTGCAGTTGGATGATTGTCAACTCACATTTTTCCCCATTTTCCAGCCAACTTTCTCCATTCACCATTTGGGCGTATTCGCCAATCGTCATTCCATAAACCACTGGAGTTGGGTGCAAGCCAATAAACGATTCAAAGCCTTTTTCTAAAATAGGCCCATCAACATAAAAACCGTTAGGATTTGGGCGGTCGAGGAGGATTAGCGGAATTCCGTTATCGGCGCATGCTTGCATTACGTAAGTCAAAGTTGAAATGTAAGTGAAGAACCTGCAACCAACATCCTGAAGGTCAAATACTATTACATCCAAATTAGCAATATCATCATCAAGGACTTTTTTATTTTTTCCATAAAGGGAAATTATTTTTATCCCCGTTTGTGGGTCTGTTTCGTTGTTAATCACTTCGCCATCAGGAACATCTCCGCGAAAACCATGTTCAGGGCAAAATATCTTTTCAATATTAATTTTTAAAGAAATTAAACTGTCAACCAAATGGGTTGTGCCAATTACCGAAGCTGGGTTGGCAACTACACCGATTTTTTTATTTTTTAATAATGGCAAATAAATTTCCGTCCTTTGCGCCCCGGTTACAATTTGGCTGTATTCAACAAGGACAGGCTTATTTTCCTGAGCATCAGAGCAATTGGAAAAGATGAAAAAAATTAAAATCAGATAAAATCCCGGCTTCCACCTCATGCTTGCTTCGTTTTAATAAATTTGTAAAAAAAACTCAATTGAACTTCGAATATTACATAGCCAACAAAATTTCTTCCGGAAAATCGGACGATTACGCCCGCCCTGTCGTCAGGATTTCCTACATCAGCATCGCGCTGGGCTTGGCTTTGATGATTATTTCGGTAGCTGTGGTCATTGGTTTCAAACATTCAATCAGCAGTAAAATTATAGGTTTTGCCTCGCATTTACAAATTGTCCCTTTCGATAACAACGAATCTTTTGAACAACACCCGTTGGATGTGAGCGGCGATTATATTCAGAATTTAAAAAACAACCCTGCCATTGCCCATTACCAGTTTTCTGCGCATAAAGCCGGCGTTTTGAAAACCAATGACCAAATCCAAAGTGTTGTTCTGAAAGGTGTTGGAGCAGATTTCGACCAAACTTTTTTCAATGAAATTATGGTCGCCGGAAAATTCCCGGCTGTTGACAGCTCTGAAAAAACGGATGAAGTATTGATTTCCAAGTTAATGGCTGATAAATTGAACTTAAAAACCGGGGATGATGTCCGCGTGTGGTTTGTCAGCAGCCTGGATGCGGCAGCAAGGGGCAGGAAATTTTTTATTTCAGGAATTTTTAATACCAGCATCGAAGAGTTTGACAATGTATTCCTGGTAGGCGATATCCGCCAT
>DATCTB010000510.1:0-3646 GCA_036568185.1 Bacteroidales bacterium
TGCTCAAAATCCACCAGATCCAAATGGAGGTAACAATCCGGGATCAGGTAATACACCTGTTGGCGGAAGGGCTGCTGTAAGTGGCGGACTTATAGTGTTGCTTGCACTCGGTGCCGGATATGGTGCTAAAAAAGTGTATGACATGAAAGTAAAAACTTCGGAATAAGTTTTTCAACTTGATAAACCGTGTTGAAACCGCTGGACTGATGATTCATTTCGGCGGTTTTTTTTATGCACATCAGAACAGTATAGTCTTGGCTTCTTTGTTCTTTTTCAGAAAAGTGTTTATTATTTGCCTCACTTCACGGTTATCTTGCGCAACTTTAATACAATCGTGAAGTGCGTCTGTATTTTCTTTGGCTGCTTCATTTTGCATGTAACCAAATCCCTGGTATTTTCCATTTTCCACTTTAATTACTGCCAACTCACCTTCTTCCCTCCCATTTTCCAAAATAAAAAAATTGGAATTTTCAAAATTGTATTCTTCAATGGCAGTTTGTACTTTTTTGTTGTATGATTCAGCCGTTTCACTGCCAATGCAAGCGCCATCGCACTGGCTGATTTGGTAATGGAAACAAGCACCCGAAGTATCGTAAAGCCCGCATAATTTTTGGCAAAGCCGAAATTCCTCCACCAACCTGAAAAGGTGTTCCTTACCTTCCTGTGCTGAAGAGTAAGTATAAATAGGTGTCAGCGAACTGATTATCCTGATGATTTTCAGGTTTAAATAACCCTGGTCATCAAAAAAGCTGTAAAGCCCATAGTTGAAATAAGTCCTTTTCTGCTGGCTGTTGTACAAAGGCTGGTGCTTTTTTATTTCAGCCGATTCAAGCAGCAAAGCCACCAACTCGCTACCGGTAAGTTCAAAACCTACGTGGGCAATGGCATTCTTCATTTCTATCGCCTTTTTGTGCAGGTTGTTGTTCAGGTGCGAAAGCACGCGGTCGTGGATATTGACAGATTTTCCAACGTAAATTAATTGTCCTGTATTATTATAAAAATAATACACTCCCGCTTGCTTGGGAAGGCCTTCTATTAATGATTTGGTGAGGTTGGATTGAGTTCCGTTCAGCTTCACGTTTTCAAGTTCTGGGTCAATACTGCGCAGCATTTCAAACAAACGTGTTGTTGCCAGCGCATCGCCGGCAGCGCGGTGCCTGGCGTGGTTTGAAATACCCAAATCACTGCACAGTTTTCCTAAACTGTAAGATTTCCTGCCGGGAATTAATTTCCGGCTTAATCTGACAGTATCCAGCACTTTTCTTGAATAATCATAGCCAAAGCTTTTGAATTCGCTGCGCAGAAAACTGTAATCAAAACTCACATTGTGGCCAACAATAGTTTTTCCTTCAGTAAGTTCAACTATTTTTTTTCCAACTTCATAAAACTTGGGCGCACCTTCCACCATTTGGTTGGTGATTCCCGTCATTTGCGTAATGCGGTAAGGGATTTTCTTTTCAGGATTGATGAGAGTACAGAATTCCTCTTTTATTTCATTCCCATCATGAATGAAAATAGCAATCTCTGTAATTTTCTCAGCATTGGCGCTAAGCCCCGTGGTTTCTATGTCGATGATGGCGTACAAAGGAAGCTAAACTACAGGCATTTCACGATATACTTTTCCGTCTAATTGACAACCACCTTTTGCATAAAACTTATGCTCAGTGTGCATGGTTGGGTCTTCTTCGTTAATATTAAACTTCTTTTTACCCCATTGCTTAAAAAAGAAAGGAACATCATTCTTTTTGCAGACATTAAATATTATATCAACCCACTCTTTTTCAATTTTACGAGCACCAGATCCAGACTCACCACCAACAATCACCCAGTCAATAGCATGGATGTAATCTGATAATGAATAAATTGCTCCAATCAGAGGTTCGCAGGATAAAAATTTCGTTTTTGCTGGTGAATTAATCAAATCTTGAATACGTTGAGTTACCCTTTCATTTTCAACCGACGTTCCCAACCAAATATTATCGGTCCAAACCAATTTGTTTTCAAGAGATTTAATTCGTTCCGGCCTTTTGGTTAATAATTGATATTTGTGCTGGGGTGTTTCATTCATTACCTCAAAAACCTGTTGAATAAATTCATCCGGAACTTCGTGGTGAAACAAATCACTCATTGAATTAACAAAAACCACTTTAGAACCTCGCCAGGAATATGGGCGCATCAATTCTTTTGGATGCAGAGTTAATTTAAATCCATTCCTGTATTTCTCTAAACCCATAGCCTTTAACCTGAGAGAAAGTGGGTGAGCGTAACAAAACACACAACCATCAGATATTTTTGTGCAACCTGTTGTTGGATTCCAGGTTATTTCAGTCCATTCTATGTTTGATTGGCTCATAATAAAATTATTTTTTCTAATGCAGAATTGGGCAAACAACACTTATGGCTCAAATGTAAATGCAAATTATCAATCTTTTTTTGTTTGTGTAAATCTTTTAAGACTTTTCTTGAATGTTTCGGAATAAAGCCTTCGTTTAGTGTAAAAAGATAAACATCTTTATTTGTAGAAATTTCACCATTTAAGATTCTTTTAACTAACTCATCTTCATACAACTCAACTTTTTTTGATTTATTAATTTCTCCTGTAAATAAATCTAATTGGTCATTATGTAATTTTTCACTATCAATATCAAAATTTGCTTCTCCTCTTTGTTTATCGTACTTCCAGGCTGTATTCAGGAATTTTTCCATCCCTAATGGATGATTACTACCAAATATCAATCCATAAATATTTGAAGTTTTTTTAATAGAGAAAGGTGCAAGAAAGTAGTTCTCATTTTTAATCTGCTTTTTATAATAATCATATACGATTTTGTGAATATAATTATAGCTTAGTTTATCAATTTCATCTTTATCTATTTGTAGATGTTTATTGATTGATTCTTTTTCTATAAACCTATTTACAATTGAAGAAGAAATAAAAAACAGAAAATCAGTTCGTTTTAATTTAATCAACATTTCAAATGTTTTAGAATCGATTTGCTTGATTCCAAATTGATCTAAAAAAACTAAGTTAGCTGAATTTAGATTTGAAAGTTCGTAATAGTGGTTGACAAAAGTTTCATGAAAATCTTTGTTTTCAGTTTTCACAAAATAGGACTCATGATTTCTATACTTTGTTATATTATCTTCAAGTAAATCAAAAAGTTCTTTTTCTTTTTCATTTAAAATAATATTTACAGATATCCCCTTTTGCTTAATTAGTTTTAAATATGGTTGTAATTCTTCAAAAATAATTAGTGAAGAGCCTGAAACGCCATTTACATCACATCCTTGTCCCGCAAAAAAATCAACAATATTTATTTTATGCCAATAAGTTTTGCCTGTATTTATAAATACTGGTAGCCAAGATCTTAAATAATCTCGAAATATTCCAAGTTTAACGAGAGTTTCCTCAGAATATGGTTCGTTATGAAATTTTTTCATTCTTTTCAATTACGATAGTTATTTCATTTTATAATTTATCTTGAATTGTGTTTGTATTTAATTCTCACAAATTCAACTTCATCTGAATAGCCTGCATCTGTTTTTTCAGCAGTTGCACCTCCCCTGCTAAGATATCTTTTTCTTTGTTTGGCTCGGGCACTTCAGAGCTGATGTAATTCACAAATTTCCAGATTTCCCTCACTTC
>DATCTB010000511.1:0-2418 GCA_036568185.1 Bacteroidales bacterium
GCATAAAATGATTCGGCTGGCAACATTGGCGACTGCCGGAAATGGCTATTTGAATTTTATGGGTAACGAATTTGGGCATCCGGAATGGATTGATTTTCCGAGAGAAGGAAATAACTGGAGTTATTGGTACGCCCGCCGTCAATGGAAACTGGTTGATGATAAAAAACTTCGGTATTCAGTTTTGAATGAGTTTGATAAAGCCATGATTCATTTGATAAAAAAAGAAAATACCTTGGCTCATTCACCTTACGGAATTGTACAAAACGTTCCCGACCAGGTTCTCATCTTTAAAAGAGGCAACCTTGTTTTTGCTTTTAATTTCAACCCTTTCAATTCCTTTACTGATTATGGCTTTGAGGTTGACAAGGGAGCTTACCAGGTTGTCCTAAATTCGGATGCTAAAAAATTCGATGGAAATGGTAGAAATAGAGACGAAATTAAACATTTTACGGTTGAAGAAAACGAGAAAAACATGCTGAAAATCTACCTTCCAAGCAGGTCGGCGTTGGTTTTTAGAAAGGAATAAACCTTCATTTATTATTCTCTTCCGTTTTAATGTTATTGACCTTGTCATAAGCCTTCGCTTCATCACTGGTGCCAAGCAATACGGCAATCCACTTTGTTTTTTCATCCTGTTCAAGGAAAATTTTAATTGCCATTGTTAGTGGTACAGAAAGAAACATCCCAACCGTTCCAAGAATATATCCCCAAAAAATAAACGACATAAATGCTATAAAAGTTGAAAGCCCCAATCCTTTCCCAAGCATTTTGGGAGCAACAATATTACCAACCACCATATTGATAACAATATAACCGATTATTGTCCAGAATGCACTACCGACGCCGGATTGTATTAATGCGAATAGAACAGCCGGTATTGCTGCGATAATGCTTCCAATGTTCGGGATAAAGTTTAAAAGAAAGGCGATCAAAGCCCATAAAATAGCATATTTAACTCCTAAAATAGCAAGGAATCCCCAAATAAGCAAAGCAGTTATAAAACTGATTAAAGTCATAATGCTTAGGTAATGCCTGATATTATTGCTTATTGTTATCAAGTATCTGAGCGAATCTCCAACGCCATGTTTGATGGCAAGAAATTTAAATGAAAAATCATCCATTTCGAGCAATAGAAAAATTGCAATAAAGAAAATCAAAACAATGTTTCCCATCACTTCGCCCAGATTGCTCAAAAGTGTTACTGTAATGTTCATAATGTTGGAAACATTAAGGAATTGTTCAATTTCCGGTTCAGTAATGTTGAAGCCTTTTGTATTGAGATAAGTGATAGAATTGTCAGCAATTTCCTTCAAGGATTTTTCATAAACGGGAAGATCCTTAGAAAATGAAGCAACAGTGTTTCCAATTATTCCGCCAAGTAGTATAAAAGCAGATGTTATAGCTATCAGTACAATTGAAAGTGCCAGCCACTCAGGAATTTTCCTCTTCCGAAGCCAATTGATTGGATGAGCGCAAATAATGCTGATAAAAAGTGCAAGCAGCAATGTGGATATTATTGAAGAAGCCCATATCAACCCTGCAATAACTATTACTATTGCAGCAAGATTTACAAAAAAAGGAGTTTTTTTTTCGTGAGATGAGCCCATTATTTCCGCATTTTGGTTTTGGTTATGAATTGTCTGGCAATTCATTGCGCAAAATAAAGATTTTTGTAATTAAAAATTCGCTTTTCAAAACATTATTCATATTGAATTTTCTATTTTAGTTGCAAATAAAAATTTACTTTTGAACCCTTCTAAGCAATCAGCTTCTTGCTTAAAACACTCATTAAAAAAGCTCAGGAATGAATAAAACGAACTTAATAGGCTTTGTTGGAATTGTGCTTTTACTTTTTCTTGCTTCTTGCAATGAAAATAATAGTAAGGCATCAGAAAATATTTCTTCGGAATTTTTTGTGGATGCTGTGAATATAGTCCCTCAAAACTTTGCTACCCAACTTAAAGTGACTGCCAATATATTACCGTTTGAACAGGTAGAAATAAAAGCGCCTGTTTCCGGTACTGTGTTGTCAATCAATGCCAAAGAAGGGCAATTTGTAAAAGAAGGGCATTTGATAGTCCGCCTCGACGACCGTGCCTGGCTAGCACAAAAGAAAGGCTTGGAAGCTCAACTTTTGTCGGCAAGTGCCGATTTAAAACGTAAGCAGGAATTGCTGGCTATGGAAGGTGCCAGCCAGCAAGATGTGGACCAGGCGCAGGCTATGGTTGATGCCTTATCAGCTCAAATTGAAGAATTAAATGTAAAAATAGACCTGGCAAATGTTACAGCACCATTCGATGGGAATCTCGGTATGCGTGATTTCAGCCTGGGTTCCTACCTAAACCAGGGGCAAATAATTACAACTCTTTCCCAGTCATGGAAACTAAAGGTGGATTTTAATTTTTCAAGCCAATACCA
>DATCTB010000512.1:0-2128 GCA_036568185.1 Bacteroidales bacterium
TTCAGGTTTGATTCATGAGTCCAACCTGCTATATGTGGTGAGAGAATTACATTTTTAAGTCGAAATAATTTTTTCAATTCAGTAGGAATATGTTCATTTCCAATTCCTTCGAATGAGCTCTTTTCAAATTCCAGAACATCCAGACAAGCACCCTTAACTTTGCCTGATTCAATGAATTCTAGCAGGTCAGCCGTTTTTACAACCTTACCTCGTGATGTATTAATCAGGTAAATGTTTTTTTTGAATTTCTTTAAAAAATCTTTGTCGCACAAAAAAGTAGTTTCATCTGTTAATGGAATATGAAAGCTGATAATGTCGCATTGTTCATTTAAATCTTCCATTGTCGCTTCAGAAACAAATGCATCTGAAAAATCGAATTTGTACTTGTCATAGGCAAGAATTTTTACACCAAAACCTTTGGCTTTTCTTGCGAATGCTCCGCCAGTATTACCGTAGCCAATTATTCCAATAGTTTTGCCACCTAATTCCAAACCCCTGTTTTCTTCCCGCAACCAAACACCTTTTCTAACTTCATCATCAACAATATTCAGCCTGTTCAACAATGAAAGGAGCATACCTATTGCGTGTTCGCCAACGGCATCACGGTTGCCCTCGGGTGCATTGAGGCATTTGATTCCTTTGAGTGCTGCATAATCAAAAGCTATGTTTTCCATTCCGGCTCCTACCCTGGCAATAAACTTCAGATTTTCCGCCTTATCAATAAAATCCTGATCAATTTTTATCTTACTTCGTATAATTATTCCAACATAATTCTGAAGTATTTTTTCAAAATCTTCTTTTCCATAATCTGAAAAATAATCGCAATGAAACCCATATTCTTCAAGCTTTTCCTTCAATGCCGGATGAGTTGAATCGATAAAAAGAATTTTTCCTCGTTTCATTATTCGAGTGATTGGCTAAATATTTGCTAAAATAGTGAAAGAAAGCGTTGTATTATAAGTGCGAAATATTAAAACCAAAAGCGTCAATGGCCTTCAATTTGAGAAAAAACTTGTACTTTCGTTTTTTTTATTTTCTTTCAAACATTTAAAAAAATATGTGGCAATTTCTTGTCAGGTTAATTCTCAGAAACAGGATAACAATCCTTGTAATAATTGGACTTATTACAATAGTTATGGGCTATCTGGGTTTTCAGGTAAAAATGTCGTATGAATTGACCAGGATGTTGCCAATAGACGACCCGGTAAATGTTGAATATGAGCATTTTAAAGAACAATTTGGACAAGACGGAAGTGTAATTCTTGTTGCTATTCAAGACCCGGATTTATATAATCTGGAGCATTTTAACGATTGGTACGACCTGTGCAACAAAGTTGATGATATGCCTGGCGTTGAAGCTGTTCTTTCTGTCTCGAAAATTTACAACCTGAAAAAAAATGACAGCCTCAAAAAGTTTGATTTTACCAAAATAGTTGGTTCAAAGCCAAAAACCCAACAGGAAGTTGACTCAATAAAGAATGTAATTTTTAGCCTTCCTTTGTACGACGGGTTGCTTTTTAACAAAAAAACCAATGTCAGTCTGATGATGATTACATTGGACAAGGACATACTTAATTCCAAGAAAAGAATCCCTCTTATTTACGACTTAACCGATGAAATCAACCAATTCGGGAAGAAATATGATATAGATATAAAATACTCAGGACTTCCCTATATCAGGACCATAACTACAAAAAAGATACAGGATGAACTACTCTTCTTTGTGGTGATGTTGTTGATAATTGCTTCTGTTTTACTTTTTCTACTTTTCAGAACACCCAGGGCTGTGCTATTTGCCATGATCGTGGTGTTGATTTCGGTAGTATGGGTGTTGGGAACCATTGTTTTGTTTGGTTATAAAATTACTATCCTAACGGGAATTCTTCCTCCTTTGATTATAGTCATTGGTGTTGAAAATTCCATATTTCTTTTAAACAAATACCTGAGCGAATTCAGGCTGCATGGAAACAAAGTGAAAGCACTTTCGCGAATGATTAGTAGCATTGGCAATGCCAACTTGCTTACTAATGCCACTACAGCCGCGGGTTTTGCATCATTTATTGTAACCGGCAATAAACTTCTTGTTGAGTTTGGAATTATAGCATCAATAAATATCTTGCTAATTTAT
>DATCTB010000513.1:0-2530 GCA_036568185.1 Bacteroidales bacterium
CCCCATTTATTCAATTCGGCTGCCATCCATGAGGCATTGGTATTCACCACCTGCCCAATCAACAATTCGTCGCCAACGCTTATAATTTCTGAATTCATTTTCTAAAATGGGGCTTTAGTTATATTTTTACAAAAATATTGAATTTACATGAGCGAATTAAGCAAAGCAGATTTGGTTTTCAACGCCGACGGCAAGTTATACCATATCAATCTGAGTCCGGGTGAACTGGCAACAAACATCATTTTGGTGGGCGACCCGGCAAGGGCAAAATTGGTGGCTTCCTTTTTTGATAAAATAATTTTCGAAACAACCAACCGCGAAATAAACACCTACACCGGAACATACAATAGCAAACCCATTTCAGTAATGTCAACCGGAATGGGAACCGACAATGTTGAAATCGTGTTGATGGAAATAGATGCTTTGTTCAATATTGATTTTCCTAGCGGGAAAGTAAAACAAAATCTTACCCAGTTAAACCTGATAAGAATTGGCACTTCGGGTGCCTTGCAAAAAAATATCCCGGTTGTCGATTCCTTTTTAGTTTCTGAATATGCCATTGGCTTGGATGGGCTGGCTTATTTTTATGAAAAATCAATGTTCTCGATGGAGCGCGAAATGACTTCCAGTTTTATCAACCAGATGGATTATGATAAGAATCTTCCCAAACCTTATGCTGTAAGGGCTTCCAAAGTATTGGTTGAAAAAATTGGAAAATCATGGCGAAGAGGAATCACACTTACTGCACCAGGTTTTTACGGGCCACAGGGAAGAAAACTGAGGCTGGAAGTAACGGATGAAGCCATCATTGACAAGGCAACGCGATTCAAATACAATGGTTTTGAAGTAACTAACTTCGAAATGGAATCTTCTGCTTTATACCTGCTTTCAGCCATGCTTGGCCACAATGCGCTCACGGTTTGCGACATTATCGCTAACCGGGTTACCGGCGAATTCCAGGCCGACTATAAAACAAGCATGAAACTGTTGATTGGTGAAGTGTTGAAGGATTTACTGGCTTAACAAAAACTACTTTTTTCCAGCAGCTTTTTCTGCTTCATACGAGCGTTCCATGAAGTAATTGGCGCGTTCTACGTCGCCTTTATTTTTATAATAATAGTATAACAATTTGCCAACTTCAGGCCTTGTGGTTCCTTTTTGAATTGCTATTTCATAGTTTTTAACAGCAGAAACCGTATCTCCGGCAAAATACTGGTAACCTGCAAGGTTTATATAAGGAATATCACTTTCAGGAAAGCGTTTCATTATCTGATCATTCGCTACCAATGCTTCTTTAAATTTTCCTGCCCTAAGCAAGGTTTGCACATATTCGGCGTGGTAATTTTTATTGTCAGGGGCAAGGCTTAAGGCAATTTCATAATTTTCCAACGACCTGTCGAACTGGTAATTGATGCGATAGGCAGATGCTTTTCGGAAATAAATAAAAGCCGAATCGGGGCAATTGTATTTAAGGGCATTGTCGTAATATACATTCGCCTTTTCAATAAATTCAAATGCGTTGGCTCTTTCCAGTTCCGATTGCACTTCTTTTTTTTGTTTGGTATAGCTTTCCATCCTGCGCACAGCCATCCAACCATGGATTTCAGCGCTCACATAACCAAGCCTTTCCCACGATTCAGATAAAGTTGAATCAATTTTAACAGCGTTATTCGAATAATTTTCAACTTCTTTTATATCTGAAATAATAAATTTATACGGGCTCACTTCTTTTGCCATTTCAACCTTTACCGGTTTCAGCCTTTCGCGCCCAAGTATGTTGTTGATAAAAGCCGACTGCGGATAAGTTTTCAAATCGTTTCTGTAAAGCAAAATATCTGTTTTCCATATCTTATTTCTCTCGTGTGTAATGAGTTGTGAGGGAATAACAAGTAGCACAACCAGTACAGATACAGCAGCAATTTTCCAGGTTTTAGGGCTGCTTTTTTCAGAATTTATATTGAATATTTTAAAGAAAATCCATACTAGGAAAACAGAAAAAGCCACTGATGGTAAAAACAGGAAGCGCTCACCAACAATTCCCCTTACCGGTGCAAACAAGTTTGAATAAGGCAAAATTGTGATTACAAAAAAGAGGGCAAGAAAGGATAAAATATTTTTCTTTTTTAAAGAAATCAGGGAGATTATGGTAATGCCGGCGAAAAATGCCAGGCTTAGCCAAACCACGATATTGCTCCAATTTGCAAGAGGCAAAATATCGTAGCCGTAATAAAAACTCAAGGGATTAGGGTAAACAAGCATTTTCAAGTACCAGGCGAGAGTATAAAAACCGGTTGAGACATGGAGTCCGGTTTCTTTAACCAGTGGGTTTTCATAATATAAAATAGGATTTTCAGAAAACGTAAGAAAGCTAAGCGGCAGGGCAACAGCAACTATTGCAACACCGGTTTCAATAAGAAATAATTTTAGCAATTGTACCCGTGAAGATTCAGTGAAAAAGTATAGAATCAAAGGAAATAGTAAAATGAAAACTAGCGCCAATTCATTGGAAAGCAATGCAAGTAAGAAACTG
>DATCTB010000514.1:0-6036 GCA_036568185.1 Bacteroidales bacterium
ATGGCGACTGATACCGGGGTGAATATTTTATCTCCAGGTAAAAACGCCAAAGACAATTTCCGTTTCATAACCTTTTTGGTGAATATTTTGAAAGCAGTTCATGACAATGAAAAGTTGCTGAGAGCCAGCGTTGCTTCAGAAGGCAACGACCTGAGATTGGGCGCTCACGAAGCACCTCCGGCAATTATTTCGGTGTTTATTGGCGAACAGATTTCAGCAACTTTAGCTGAAATCTCAAAGATGCCTACACGTCAGAAGCTGAACAACAACAACAAAAAGGATATTGTATTGAATATCCCCAAAATCCCTGAAATTTTATTCGACAATACTGACCGGAACAGGACATCACCATTTGCCTTCACTGGAAATAAATTTGAATTCAGAGCTGTTGGTTCAAGCGCCAATACTGCAAAACCGATGTTTGTCTTGAACACGATAATGGCCGATCAGCTTGCCAAATTTAAAATTGAAGTGGATGCTTTGATTGGTAGCGGAATGAAAAAGGATGATGCCATTTTTAATATTATTAAAAAATATATTAAAGAATCGAAAAACATCAATTTTGAAGGGAATTCATACAGCGATGAGTGGGTGAAGGAAGCTGCCAAGAGAGGCTTGTCGAACAACAAAAGTACTCCCGAAGCTTTGAAAGCGTTTATTTCAAAGGAATCAATTGATTTGTTTGGAAGGCATAATATTTTGAGTGAAAAAGAATTGCGTGCCCGCTATGAAATTAAATTGGAAAAATATATTAAAAAAGCGCAGATTGAGGCAAGAGTTATGGGCGATTTGGCTGTAAACCACATTCTTCCAACGGCAATTCATTACCAAAACAGGCTGATTGAAAATGCAAGGGGGTTGAAAGAGGTGCTTGATTCCAAGTCGTATGTGAAGCTTTCGAGAAACCAACTAAATACCATCAAAGAAATTTCCGATCATATTTCAGCAATAAAAGATAGTGTAGAAGAGATGGTTGAAGCACGCAAAAAGGCCAATATTATAGAAGATATGACCAAACAGGCTTTTGCGTACAAAGACACTGTGAAGGTACATTTTGATACCATTCGTTACCATGTTGACAAACTTGAATTGCTTGTTGACGATGAGTTGTGGCCATTGCCAAAATACAGGGAACTTTTATTTATAAAATAAAGGTAACCTTCCTATAAAAAGCAAAAAATCCCGGTTTTTGATTTCAACCGGGATTTTTATTATTTAAAAAGAAATTGGATATTTCACAAATAAGCTTCCCATAATCAATGATTTTGTAAATTTGGAAACTTATAATTTCAATTGGATATGAAACTTACAATTAGAAACACATTTGTTCTGGCGATTTTGCTGCTAATAAATCTGCAATTATTAGGTCAGATTAAAGTATCAAAGGTTTTTAATAAAAATTTCAATGCATCTCCGGACGGTTTCTATTATTCGCTGCCGCAAACTGTTTTAAAGATTGATTTGGTAGTTGAAAAAATCCAGAAAATACCTGGCCCGCTGTCTGAATATTCCAGAGAATACCTTGGGACGAGTGATTTTATCACAACAAACAGTACTTCCTACCGGGTTGTAAATGTTGATGTTGAGCAAGTTATTAGTGCCGATCCGAAGCAGTTATATTATGTTCAGTTCCCTACTGAGAAACCAAAGGATGAAAAAAGTGTGGCCGTTCAACTCACTCCTTACGGCACTTTGTGGGCATATGATGACTTGGGCAGTACAAGCACTTACGACAAAGAAAGCAGGGTTGACCAGACTTTCTTTTTACTGGAAGGAAACGAAGATTTCAAATATTTTGCAGATTATAACCGCCAAAGAAAGATTGACACTATTGTCAAGAAAATTTCTATTGATACTACAACGATAGAACGTTTTGTTTTCAGGACAAACTGGGTGAATAAATCGGCAAGTGAGCGAGCAAATGAAGCCGCTATGCAAATAAGCAGGATAAGAGATGCCAGGTTTAATTTAATTTCGGGATACCAGGAAGTAAATTACGGCCAGAGCATGTATTATATGGATAGTGAAATGCTGAAACTTGAGCGGCAATACCTTGATTTGTTTTTAGGAAAAGAAGTAAAAACGCTCGAAACGCACACAATTTATTACATTCCTGAAAAAGATAAACTACAGGACGTAATATTCAAAGGAGCTAATAGCAGCCCGGTTGAAATATTTATTTCTATTGGCAATTCTCTTGAATTAATTCCTGATTCACCTCTTGATAAGGCAGACAATTTATACTACAGAATACCTGAAATTGTAACGGTAGAAATAAAAAACCAGGGGGGAGTTTATTTCAGGGAAAATGTACTGATAAGTCAGTTTGGCGTTGTAGCTGCTGTGCCGGTTCTTCGAAATAAGATCCAGTTTGACCCAAAAACGGGGAACCTGGTAAAAATAGTTAAAGAATAGCCTTTCTTACCTTTACTAAACTGGTGAGTAATTTTTCAAGATAATCAAGATTTAGCATATTCGCTCCATCTGATTTGGCAAGTGCCGGATTGGGGTGCGTTTCTACAAAAATTCCATCTACACCGACTGCAATCCCTGCTTTGGCAATGGTTTCAATTAAATCGGGCCGCCCGCCAGTAACACCACTTTCCTGGTTGGGCTGCTGCAAGGAATGGGTAATATCCAACACAACCGGCACACCAGATTTTTGCATTTCGGGAATATTCCGGTAATCTACCACCAAATCGCCATAGCCAAACATCGAGCCACGTTCAGTTAGCATTATGCGTTCATTACCGGTGCTTCTGATTTTATCAACAGCAAAGCGCATGGAGCTACCCGAAACAAACTGTCCTTTTTTCACATTCACCACTTTTTCGGTTTCGCCGGCAGCAAGCAGCAAATCCGTCTGGCGGCAAAGGAAAGCGGGAATCTGAAGAATGTCAACATATTTGGCTGCAAGGGCAGCTTCTTCAGCTGTGTGGATATCAGTTACAACAGGGATTTTAAATTTTTTACTTACTTCCTTCAATATCTCAAGCGCTTTCTGGTCGCCAATTCCTGTAAAGGAATCCAGTTTGGAACGGTTTGCTTTTTTGTAGGATGCTTTAAAAACAAACGGTATTTTCAACTTTTCAGTGATCATCAAAATTTGTTCTGCAATTGGAAATGCCATATCCTCATCTTCAATAACACATGGGCCGGCAAGCAGGAAAAAGTTGTCAGAATTGGAAAACTTCAGGTTTGGAATATCGAAAAGCATGGTTTTTATTTTATTTCAAAATTAAACAAAATTGGATAGCGTGAAATGTTGCTTTGAGTGCACGATTTTTTTAAAAATATATTTTAATTTAAAAATAGGTTCGCCACGAATACGCTAATAAGGAAAATAAATTCGTGCATTCGTGGCTATTTTATTTTTTTTCCCGTTAGGAAACCTTTAAAATTCCATTCTTTTTTGCTTTTGAACTAACAAAATACACTCCTGAAAAAATCAATACAGCGGCAATAACTTCTATCCAGGTGAGCCTGTCTTTTCCTGCAAGGATAGCCACAACAGCAGCCAGAAAAGGTTGCAGGTAGATGTATGAACTATTGACCGTTGGGCTGATGCGGGTGAGTGAATAATTATTTAAAAAATACGCTAAGATGGTTGTAAACAGGATGACATAAGCAATCGACAGCCATATATTGAAAGGAATTGCTGCAAAATCAGTTTTACTAATTAAAGAAACGGATACGGGAATAACATAGAGCATTCCAAAGGTAAATACCCATTTCATTACCGTTAGAGGGTTGTATTTCTTCATCAAGGGCTTAACAAGGACAAGGAAAAGGCCATAGGAGGAAGCGTTGATAAGAATAAAAATGTTGCCGGTGAACGTGCCTGAAGCAAATGACAACTGCCCATGGCTTAAAATGAGGAAAGCCGCTCCTGTAAAGCCAAGCGCTATGCCCAGCATTTTGCGGGTTGTAATTTTTTCTTTTAAAAGGAAATGCGAAAAAACCATCACCAGAATGGGTGTTCCAACCATGATGATGGAGGCATTGATGGGCGTGGTCAGGTTCAGTCCCTCAAAGAAAAATATTTGGTTTACGGCCACTCCAAAAAATCCACAAAGAGCCAGCCGTAGCAAATCTTTCCGGGTAACTTTTTCCTTTGGGAAAATTGAACTTACCAACCAAAATATTAAAGCAGCAAAAACTACTCTTAAAAGAATAATCATCCTCGGTTGAAGATAGTCGGGCATGATGCCTTTGGCAACCACGTAATTAATTCCATAAATTACATTGGCTCCAATCACTGCCAGGTGGGCTGGTAGATTTCCTTTGGCGAGTATTTTCATTCAATTAGTGAACGACTAAAACGGCAAGTCGTCGCTGGGAGCACCCAAATCAAGTGGGGGTTCGTCCTGGGGGCGCATGGGCATGCTGCCTTCGTCGGCGTTGCGCTCTATTCGCCAGGCTTTGACATCGGTGTACCAACGTCCATGAAACTCTCGCGATTCAAGGTTTACCGAAACGGTTACACTATCGCCAACAGCCACTTTTTCAAGCATTGCCAGTTTATCACCCCACACATTCATACATACTTTTTTTGGGAATTGGTCGTCAGTTTCTATAATGAATTCTTGTTTTTCCCATTTGCCTCTTGGGCTTTCGCCGCTTACAACATCCAGTTTTTGCAGCAGTTTTCCTTTTACTTCTAATGCCATATTACCTCTATTTAATTTTCAGGCAGCAAAGGTAAGCATCCGGTATTAATTAGCAAGAATGTTTCAGGCCTAAGTTTTCAGCTTACAGGTTTTAGGTTCAGACGTTGGTTCATTCTGAAATATTTTTGAGTCTGACTATATTTTTTTTTATAAAATACAAGCAGCATATGAACGGGTAAGAAAATCTTTTAGCCCAATAAATCAACCCGTAAACTTTGATCTTCCATTACTGTTCAATAGTGGATAAATAATTGGAATTTTATAGCTCTCCCTTGCGTTTTATTAATATTTTTATCCGGCATAAAAAAAACCAAATTTTTTAAGTTTAAAACCGCATTTATGAAAACAAACATTTTATTATTCACCATTATTAGCATCGTGTTCATGTCGAGTTGTAAAGAAGAAAAAACGTGCAGTTATGTGTATCCGGCTGCCAGCAAAGTTGATACCGTAGATGTGTATTTTGGGCACAAAGTTGCCGACCCATATCGCTGGCTTGAAGATGACAATTCGGCACAAACAGCTGAGTGGGTGAAGGCTGAAAATGAAATTACTTTCGATTATTTATCAAAAATTCCTTTCAGGGAAGATTTGAAAAAGAAACTGACAAAAATCTGGAATTACCCAAAATACGGCGTACCGTTTCAAAAAGGCGGGCGCTTGTTTTATTTTAAAAATGACGGTGTTCAAAACCAATATGTGTTTTACATGCAACAAAATCTTGAGGCTGAACCCGAAGTTTTGCTCGACCCTAACCTTTTATCGCCTGATGGAACAGTGGCTTTGTCGGATATAGGCATATCGAAAGATGGAAAATATTTTGCCTATACAATTTCGCGCGGGGGTTCAGACTGGAACGAAATATATGTGATGGAAATTGAAAACCGGAAAATGCTTGGCGACCACATTGAATGGGTTAAGTTTTCAGGCATATCGTGGAAAGGTGATGGCTTTTTCTATTCATCGTACGACAAACCAAAAGAAGGGGATGAACTTTCGGGAAGAAACCGTTTTCATAAAGTGTATTACCATAAATTGGGAACTCCTCAAAGCAGTGACCTGCTTGTTTTTGAAGACAAGGAAAATGAAAACCGCAATTTCGGTGCCTACCTTACTGATGATGAAGAATTTGTTTTTATTTCTGAATCGGAAAGTACAAGTGGTAATTCGCTATATGCTGCCAAAGCCACTGATATTTTGAATTTGAAATTTAAAAAAATAGCACAAGGATTTGATTATGAATATGGCATAATAGATAATATTGGTGATAAGTTGCTAATGAAAACCAACGATGAAGCACCGAAGAGCAAGGTGGTGCTTGTAGATTTCAATAATCCGGAAAAGGAAAACTGGAAAACACTGATTC
>DATCTB010000515.1:0-7787 GCA_036568185.1 Bacteroidales bacterium
ATTTCGTTGGTAATCCTGTCCTCAATCGGTTGGTAAAGGCGGCCACTGGCAATCCAGTCGGCGTAAATCATTTTTTTTCTTCCAAAAGGTGTGTTAAAATAGGTTTCATTCCCCACAACATTGTTCCGGAATTTTGAAAAATATTGTTCTAACTCACTCATTTTGCTGTATTATTTGTATAGAAATTCTATCAAGAAAAAAATTGGTTTCATGCAAAAATAAGAAAAGAATAGTATCAATGAACACCTTATTATGAATGCGGAATCTACTCCATCCAGGGGTCGAGGTTGGTATTGGGGTTGGCATAAATATCGTTTCCGCTAAAACGTAAAATAGTAGAGAGCATTTCAACCTGGCCGGCAGCATATTTGTCTGAATTGTCGAGTGTTAAAATTTCACGGTAGTCATTAATTGCCTTGCCGTATAATTGAAGCTTAATCAATAATTTAGCTCTTGCGTGAAGTAGTTCAGTATTGGCTATATTTTCAGAAATTAAAACCGTTAATTCTTCTACCAAAGTTTGAATGTCTTGTTTTAGTTTAGCGTTTTTCGCCCGATTTACGGTTTGTTTAATTTCTGACATTTAGTAATGAGTAGTTTCTTTTTTGCTATGATTTTTTTCCGGCTTCCGTCTCCCGTCTTCCCGTTTCCTAGTCACTCGTTGAAATCCGGACCAGGCTAATTTCAATATCTCCATTTTCAGGATAAATACTTATCCAATTGTTGTCTTCTGAGAACCATTTGTACTGGTTACCAACTCTCACAATGAAATCGTTGAAATCTTCCCCTTCAGGAACTTGAAGCACAAATCCTCCGTTTTTGCTGCCGCCTGCACCGTAATTAAAGATTAATTTAAACGATTTCCCATCAAGACTGCGGGCTTTAATCAGCACATAATTCGTTTTCCTAACACTGATTTTAACCGGTTCGAATTTAAAGGTCTCCTCATTGCCTGACTTGATTATAACCGTCTGTTTGATTACATCCACTATCGCATTATCTTCGATCAACTTTGTGATTTTTCTAATCATTTCGCGAGGATAAGTTTCGTCTGGCTTGATTACTTCAGCATCTTGATACGCCTGGATAGCCTTATCGTAGATTTTTACTGCATACAACTTATCGGCATCTGCAATGGCAATATCGTATTCGTTTTTGATTTTGAGTTGTTTTTCTGCCAGCAAAGTATTGCACTCTGCCACCCGTTTTGCAGCAAATTGGTCCTCAGGTTTTATACTGGAAGCAATTTTATATTGAATAACTGCTTCCTGGTAATTTTGCTGGTCGAAGAAATTATTTGCTTTCGCAACCGCATCAGTATAGCGCTGTTCTTTTTCGGCTTCCATCTTTTGCAGGATGCTTTCAACCTGAGCAATCTTGTTTTTAGGATATACTTCGTTGGGCTTTAGTCCTGAAGCTTTTTTAAATTCGCTTAAGGCCAACTCATAATTTTCCTCCTTTAAATTTTCGTCGCCATTTTTAATAGCTTCTGCGTAATTTTGCTTCAGCATTTGCTCTTTTTCATAATTGCTTTTTTGTTGTCTTGCCTTCAGCAATCTTTGTGCAGCCACTTCGTCGCCCGGCATTAAATCCTGGGCCAATTGAAACTGAGCTATAGCATCGTCATACAAAAACAGAACTTGAAGTGAATCTCCCGAAGCCAGATAAGCTTTGTATTCCTTTTCAATTTCCTTTTGCCTTAACCTGTCAGCCTTAATTTGTTCAATCTTAGCTATTTGCTCTTTTGGCAAAGTTTCGTTTGGTTTTAGCTGTAAAGCATTTGCGTAGGCATCAGTAGCTTCGTCTAGTTTGTCTTCATTTAAAAGCCGGGTTGCCAGAATAATCTGGTTGCTGTATTTTTCTTCAAGTTCTTTCTGCTGACTTGCTTGTAACAGCAATGTAGAAATTTCATCAATCCGCTGTTGTGGATAGTCTTCCATTGATTTAATTGCCTGCGCTTCAGCATATTTCTTCTTGGCCAAATCATATTGCTGGTTGTCGAACAAACGGTCGCCTTCAGCAATCAAATCCTGATATTGGTTGTCAAGTTTTTCCTGTTCAGCCAGTAGTATCAATTGTTTTTCTATATCAGCCAGTTTTTGTTTCGGGTATTCGTCTTCCGGTTTTATGGTGAGTGCCATTTCATACAACTCTTTTGCCTGCTGGTATTGAGCAGCACTATACAATTCATCAGCTTTTTTAATTTTATTATTGTAATCAGCTTCGAATGCCTTGCGCTGGTTTTCAATCAATTTATCAATTTCCTTGATTTTAGAAGCAGGGTAAGTTTCGCCCGGTTTAAATACCAAAGCCATAGAATAGGCTCCCTTTGCTGGGTTATATTCTTCCAGATTGAACAAACTGTCAGCTGAGGTAATTGCATTTTTATAACTTTTGTCAACATCTTTTCTTTGAAGGGCAAGTTGTTCCTCAATCTTCAAAATCATGTCTTTCGGGTACGAATCTTCCGGCCTGATTTTTTGGGCTTCGCTATATTTCACCCTCGCATTAAACAAATCTTTGTTGATATACAATTCATCGGCGGCCTGCACAACATCATTGTATTTTTTCTGGCTTTCTGCCTCAGGCTTTATTTTCTTAATTTTATTTGCAAGCTCCTTATTATCCGGAAAAATAGACTGAGCTTTTTCATAGTGAACAAGGGCTGTTGCATAATCTTTAATTAACAGATAGCGCTCGGCTTCTTCAACTTCCGCATCGAAAATATATTTATTGTTTTCGTACTCCGCCTTTAATTGTTCTGCCAGTTTGATTTGTTCGCGAGGTTGCTGTTTGGCAGGAAAGTAACTTAGGGCATCGCTGTAATGGTAGATTGCTTCCTCAAATTTATTTTCTGCCAGCAGATTGTTTCCTAAAGCCATTTCCGCATCGTAGGCTTCAATCCGATCCTTTTCTTCTCTTCTTAAACGGTTGATTTCCTTTATTTTACCATTCGCATATTCGTCTCCGGGTATTACAAGCAGCGCTTTGTTATATTGTTGTATGGCTTTATCAAAAGCATTTTCATCATAGTAAACATCAGCCAGGTCGATGATTTGATAATATTCTTCCTCTTTGGCTTTTTGTCCTTTTAATTGCTCAACAACGAGTGAAATTCTTTCTTTTGAATACTCATCATCCGGTCTAAGTTTTAAAGCAATTTGGTAATAACCTTTTGCATCAAGATAACTTTTCTGCTTATAAAGCTGGTCAGCCTTTGAAATGGCTTCTTCGTAAGAGCCTGCCTGCTGTGCATTTGCTACCGCGAAGAAAGTCAGCAACAAGACAGCAGTAAATGTAATCTTGAAAATATTTTTTAAAGAAATTCTACGGCTTTCAAGCATGTTTTAAATAAGGTTTTGCATTACAACGATTTTAGCGGCTGATTATTTTCTTTTAGAATAACTCCATCTTTAATCCACAACTGCCGGTCGGCCATTTTAGCCAAATCCTTGTTGTGGGTAACAATCACAAAAGTTTGCCCGAATTGGTCACGCAAGTCGAAAAAGAGCTTGTGCAGTTTTTGTGAAGAAGTTGAATCGAGGTTGCCTGAAGGTTCATCAGCTAAAATTACTGACGGATTATTGATTAACGCACGTGCAATGGCCACTCGCTGTTGTTCCCCGCCCGAAAGTTCCGAAGGCTTATGCCCGGCCCTGGCGCTAAGTCCCATAAAATCAAGTAAATCAAGTGCTTTTTTTTCAGCATCTTTTCTTTTTATTCCACTAATAAAGGCTGGAATACAAATGTTTTCCACTGCCGTGAATTCAGGAAGAAGATGGTGAAACTGAAAAACAAAGCCTATTTTTTTATTTCTGAAACCTGAAAGTGCCTTATCGTTCAATTCAAAAACACGGGTGCCATCAATTTCAACGGTACCTTTCCCGGCTTTTTCTATAGTTCCCAAAATTTGCAATAAAGTTGATTTTCCTGCCCCGGAAGCCCCGCCAATAGACACAACTTCGCCTTTTTCAATAAACAAATCAATACCTTTCAGTACTTCGACGTTTCCAAATGTTTTATGAATATTTTGGGCTTTCAGCATGCATTAATAATCCTCGGCAAAGATAGTAATTTCACCCTTTTAATTTTCATAAGTATAAAAGCGAAGTCGCAGGTTATCCAGATAAAAATGCCCGCCTTCAATGTTCCAGATATAAAGTTTAAGCTGAGCAAACTCTGCCGAAATTTCAGGCAGTTTGAAGCCAATTTCAGCTTTTTTCCATTCTCCGGCTTTTTCATCCGGTAATGCTTTTAGATGGAAACTTTTGTAAAATACCGTTTTTCCGCTCGTATCTGAAATGTCGGCTACAAACAATGTTTTTCCGGCCGAGTTTTCAGTCAACTCATAATAATCGGCACTAAAAATTACGTATAAATTTCTTTTTCCAACCAGTTCTGCCGGTATTTTATAGTGAAAAGTTGGGCTGAAAACCGCCTCACTATTCATTTCGGCGATAATATTTTCAGTTTCATCCAGTTTTGCCGGAATTTGGGCAGCCGACCAACCTTGTGGAGTTACTTCAATGGTATTGAGACTTTCAAAAAATTCATTTTCAGCAAGTTCACCATAATAATATTCGTATTGCCCCGAAATAGCCGATTCGTAATTTTCACCTGTTTTCAGGAAAACATACCAGTAAGCTTCCTGATTCATCGAATCGGGGTGGATGATGCCTTTTTTATATTGGTAGGATTGAAAAAGGTTGAGAAAAATAGCTAACCCTACAAAAGTAAACACGGCCGATTTAAGTATTTTATTTTTTAAAGAATGAAAGAAAATCAGGATAACGAGTAAGAAAATGGAATAAAAGTCAATCATTGGGCGCATACCGAAGCTATCGCCATAAATCCAGTTCCACCATGAAGCGAATATGTAAACTATGGTAAAGATGAAAACCAGGAAGGACCAGAATTGGTATTGTGATTTTTTCCAAAGAAAGATAACTGCCGGAATGAGCATAAGCATAAAAGGAGTGTAGAGAAACCAACCTTTGCGGTAGCTGAATAAAAAATGAATAATGGCAGGGTCCGTAAATATGAAGCCTTCGTTTTTGTAGCCATAAACCAATAACTGCCCGGTTTGAAGATAATTAATCAGCAGTTGGGGGCTAGTTGCCAGGACGAAAAGAAGGAAATTTATAAAAAGAATTTTAGCCTGGAATTTCTTTTTCAAAACAAAAAATAAATTGTCAGGCGTTCCGGCAAGAAATGGAATTGCTGCTATCACAACAAGGTTTACAGGCCTGATTAAAACAATGAGCCCAAAAAGAAAAGCTATGGTGTAGAGCGTTTTATATTCAAAATTGAGAAACAGTTTCCTAGTGAAATAAGCAAAAACACTAATTATTGCGAATGAATATACATGCGAAGCGGAAGGAATGCCGACGGTGTAATAAAACAAATTGGTTCCAAAAAAACCTGACAAAACAGCTAGGAAAGAAATGTTTTCAGGAATGTTGTAAGTTTTTGCCAGTTTTATAAAAAACTTCATTCCGACAAATGCCCAGAAAATAGCTGCAAATGCCACTCCGATCTGAAATAAAACTGAATATCCATCAGGCGGGAAGCCGAAGATAAAAGATAGGAGCCATGCCATCAGGAAAAAGGGAAGTTGCAGCAAAGCCGTACCACTGCTGAATTTATTGATAGTCACGCCCTGCACTTCATGAAAATAGTGTCCGGTGAAATCAAGCGATTTTTGT
Source organism: Bacteroidales bacterium (assembly GCA_036568185.1). Lineage (GTDB taxonomy): Bacteria > Bacteroidota > Bacteroidia > Bacteroidales > F082 > DATCTB01. The sequence goes on from DATCTB010000515.1 coordinate 5,706, forward strand.
TGTTTTTCAACTTCGAATATCTCATTAAAATCAACTGAATGATGAAGGAGAATTTGAGGCAGGTAGGAGTAGAGGCCGCTTCCATCGCCGTCAATAAATTTTAAGCTATTTGAAGAAAACTTGTCGAAATTGCATGTAAAAAATGCAAGAAGAAGCGCACCAATTAACAGAATGTCAATGGGTTTTTTTGAAAATAAATTCACCGGAATTGAAGATTTACTTATTATTCAGTTTTGTTCAAAATTACGTTAAAGTTATTTACAAGGCTTTTTGTTTTATATTTTTGTAAATAATTAAATAAAAATAAGTTATGGAAAAAAAGTTTGATGCAGCCACTGCGATACAGGATTTAAAGCAGTTTGGAGAGTTTGGTGATGTAAACCCTTCAATTACAGATTCGGCTACCTACACCTTTATGTCGGAAAAGGCAATGATTGACACATTTCATGGTGAAGGACAAGGTTGTTTTTTATACTCACGTCACTGGAATCCATCCAATAAATATTTATCCGATGTCCTGGCAACCATGGAGGGGACTGAATCTGCATGGGTTACGGCTTCAGGTATGGCTGCCATCACAACGGTTATTCTTCAATTGTGCAATGCCGGCGACCATGTAGTTACCAGCGTTACAACCTATGGTGGCACCTTTGCTTTTTTGCATAATTATTTAAAGAAATTTAATATCGATGTTTCTTTCGTTAATATTGAAGACCTGGATAGTGTACAGAATGCCATTCAACCAAATACCAAGGTGCTTTATACTGAAAGCATGACCAACCCGATGCTGCAGATTTCCAACATTCCGGCTTTGGCCAAAATGATTGATAAAACCAAGGCTAAGCTCGTGGTTGACAATACTTTCACCCCACTAATCATCAGCCCTTTCAGGCTGGGCGCTGATATTGTGGTATATAGTATGACCAAGTTTATTAACGGTAAAAATGATTGTGTTGCAGGTGCCATCTGTGCTTCCAACGATTTCATCAACGCAATCAGTGATGTAAATTCTGGGACGGCGATGCTTTTGGGGCCGGTACTTGACCCTCTGCGTTCTTCAAGTATTTTGAAGAACATTGCAACATTGCACATCAGGATGCAGAAACATAGCGAAAATGCGATGTATCTGGCAGAAAAATTTAAAGAAATTGGCTTAAAATTCAATTACCCCGGCATGCCCGACCATCCACACCATGAACTGATGAAATCAATTATGAACGAAGAATATGGTTTTGGAGGCTTGATTGCCATTGATGTTGATACTGCTGAAAAAGCAGCGCCGTTTATGGAATTGATGCAGGACAGGGATGTGGGTTACCACGCTGTTAGTTTGGGATATTTTAAAACTTTGTTTTCTAATTCCGGAAAAAGCACTTCTTCGGAAGTTCCTGAAGAAATACAAAAAGAAATTGGCTTGTCACCTGGATTAATCAGGTTTTCCGTGGGCCTCGACCACGATATTGAACGAACTTTCAAGTTGATTAAATCTTGCTTGGTAGATTTGAAGTATATTTGATTAAGAATTGCCACCAAGGCAGGAAGAAACAAAATTTCACAAAAATTGATTTTCATGAAAGCAAAAGCAATAATTTTCGCGGTAGCATTTCTTTTTATTTTAAAAATTCAAGCCCAGGTTACCTTTGTAATTGATTCATTACCTGAATATACACCAGCAGGGGAAATGCTTTTTATTGCAGGAAGTTTCAATGGTTGGGACCCGGGAAGCCCGGCTTATGTTCTTGACAAAAACGAAGAAAATAAATGGGCTATAACTTTGGGCCAGCAGGAAGAAGGGACTGAAATACAATTCAAATTTACCCGGGGAAGTTGGGCAACCGTTGAGAAAGGTAGTGTAGGCGAAGAAATTGGCAACCGCACTTTCACTTTTGGGAATGATTCAACAGTACATTGTATTATCTACAACTGGGCAGATTTTGGCTCGGGAGGAGAAAGTACTGCCGCTGAGAATGTGTCAATTATGGACGAAAATTTCGAGATGCCTCAGCTTGGCAGGACAAGGCGGATTTGGGTTTACCTTCCGCCTGATTATGAAGAATCTTCAAAAAATTATCCGGTTCTGTA
>DATCTB010000516.1:0-2064 GCA_036568185.1 Bacteroidales bacterium
AATAACCAGGCTGATGATAGGCCCGATAAAGTCAACCCGGGTAATGATTTGCGCCTTAATATATGGTTCTTCAATATGGTCAATAAAAGTTTGCTCAGGTAGCCCTGATGGATTATGAATTTCAAAAGTTTCTTTTTTGTTTGTGATTACCTTGTACGAAACGTTGGGAACGGTAGCAATTACACTCATATCAAACTCACGCTCAAGCCTTTCCTGTACAATTTCCATGTGAAGCAAGCCAAGGAATCCGCATCGAAAACCAAAACCAAGTGCCTGAGATGATTCCGGTTCAAAAGTTAGTGAGGCATCATTCAGTTGCAGTTTTTCCATGGATGCCCTTAGTTCTTCATAATCTTCAGAATCGATAGGGTAAACACCAGCAAAAACCATTGGTTTAACTTCCTCAAATCCAGAAATATGTTTTGCGCACGGATTGTTAACCTGTGTAATTGTATCGCCCACTTTTACTTCTTTTGAAGTTTTTATTCCAGAAATAATGTACCCTACATCACCAGTCCGGACAATTTTTCTTTCTTCTGGTTTCAGCCTGAGAACGCCAATTTCATCGGCATTGTATTCCTTTCCGGTATTAACAAATTTCACCAAATCACCTTTGCGGATTTCACCGTTAAAAATTCTGAAATAAGCAATAATTCCACGAAATGAATTGAATACTGAATCAAAAATTAAGGCCTGCAATGGTGCTTCATTGCTGCCTTTGGGTGCCGGCACTTTATTAATTATATCTTCAAGAATTTTATCAACGCCATAACCTGTTTTGCCACTGGCTTCAATAATATCATCGTAGTCACAGCCCAGCATATCAATTATCTGATCTTTCACTTCGTCGGGCATGGCGTTGTCCATATCCATTTTATTCAGGACGGGAATGATTGTCAAATCGTGTTCAATGGCGAGGTAGAGGTTGCTGATGGTTTGTGCCTGGATTCCCTGGGTTGCGTCAACCACGAGCAAGGCGCCTTCGCAGGCAGCTATGGAACGCGAAACTTCGTAGGAAAAGTCAACGTGACCAGGAGTATCAATCAGGTTTAAAACATATTTCTTACCTTCAAATTCATAATCCATTTGTATGGCATGGCTTTTAATGGTAATTCCGCGCTCACGCTCCAGGTCCATATCGTCAAGAATCTGTCCGCGAAGATCGCGCTCGGTAACAGTTCCTGTAAACTCTAACAGCCTGTCAGCCAGCGTGCTTTTACCGTGGTCAATGTGGGCAATAATGCAAAAATTCCTGATATTCTCCATGCCGCAAAAATACTATTTATTTGATTTGTTAAACATAGCAAAACAGCCTGTTTGCTTAGTAAGATAAACTAAAAATAAATAGTGAAAATTTCTTTGAAATAATTGTTATCAGGATTCTAATCCGTTGATAATCTGGTGCAATTGCTCAGTATATTCTTCCCAGCTAAACTGTTTCTTAACAAGTTGTTGCCCATTTACGGCAAGTTTTGAATACAACTCTTTGTCTTCCAATAATTTTAAAACGCATTCTGCCAGTTCTTCTGCAGAGCTACCCATCAGAATTTGCGTTCCTTCCTCAGCTTGCAATGCATCGTTCGCCAAAGGTGTGGTAATGCAAGGAATCTGCATCGCCATTGCTTCAAGCAATTTGTTTTGCAAACCGGTTCCAATGCGCATTGGGGCTATAAAAATCTTTCCTGATCCGTAGGCATCCCTGATATCATCGAGCCAACCACTAACTTTTATTTTATCGGAAGCCAGTGAGCTGACCCTAAAATGCGGAGAGGCTCCAGCAAGCAACAATTTCGCTTCCGGATTTTTTTTCCAAACGATGGGCATTATTTCTTTAGCCAAAAATTCAGCCGCATCAATATTGGGAGGGTAAGCCATGTTTCCAATAAAAATTAGCTCATAAGACTTCTCTTTTATTACAGGTGAAAAATATTCCCAGTCCACGCCATTTGGAATTACCCAAATCTTCTCTTTTTCAGGATGCGGAATCAGGTTTCGGTCGGGAATGGAAATGATGGTTTTGTTATCAAAAATGTCAAAAACCTTTTCTTCATATCGCGCCAAGCG